>NZ_JBHWZS010000594.1:0-1006 GCF_042728155.1 Streptomyces sp. NPDC060209 | reverse complement strand
GGGGAAACCCCGGCCGAGCGCCTGCATAAACCACTCGCGGCCTGATCAACCGACCACGTGTTGCGACGACCCCTAGAAAGCGCCCTGCCGCTGTGCCTGCAGTCAATGCATCTCCAGCTCCGGAAAGCGGACCTGACAGGACTCGCCGGCCGCAACACAGCCCGCCTCGCCCTGTCCACCGACGTTCCCGCATCGATCCTGGCTGAGGTCACCGGCACAAGCGTGCACAACGCAACCCCATGGGCCACCCTGGCCAAGCGCGACTGGACGGCCTACATCGCCACCCGCCGCGAGCCCAACGCCTGAGCTCGCTGGCGCCGGAGCCACAGAGGTGCGTGCCCACAGCCAGTATCAGGTCTTCAGCAGCGCTTGGAGTCGAGCCATTCATCGCTGTTCCACATGACCGGCATAGCCCCAATTGGTTCGAACCGGATGTCGGGGTCGTTGCTGTGGACCAAGGCGAAGAAGCGGCGTTGTACTACCGCCGCACGGCGGGCTTGGCCGGCGATGATGTCCAGCACGATCTGGGCTGCTCTGGGAGACGCGGCTGCGAACTGGTCGTAGTCAGTCAAGGACAGCACGAGACCGGTGCCCTCGGCCGCATCGTCGTAGGGGCCGTAACCTGCGACGTCGCCGAGGCAGTCGTTGAGCGCATCCAGATTGTTGCCGTAGTAGTCGGGAAACTGCAGGGCTGCGGCGATGGCTCGGTGCATGTCCCGCTCCGTTATCCACCCGTTCGCGGCCAGGTGGACGATGCGGAAGCCGCGCCCGGCGTCGGCACGGAGCCGCACTGGCTCTGTCGGCGATACCAGATGTCTTTCGGCCGGTGATTTGCTCTGGGCTGTCCCGTAACGGTCGAGCATTGGTGGGAGTCCGGACAGCAGCGAGGCATCATGGCCTCCGTGACGAAAGACGCGGAGCTTCACCCCGCACGGATACCGGGCTATCACGACGGCCCCTTCTCCCAGCACACCGAACTCCTGAGCGAGAGGCTGTTCTTTGCTGG
>NZ_JBHWZS010000593.1:0-1044 GCF_042728155.1 Streptomyces sp. NPDC060209 | reverse complement strand
GGCCGTATCCGGAGCGGAGGCGAACCGGACGAGACGGGGTACGTCCAGCCGGGCCTCGTCAACATCCAGGTGGCCGAGGCGCTGCTGTGTCTCGGGGATCTCGCCGGCGCCCGGGAGCACGCGGCGGCGGCCGTACGCTCCCCGGCGCACGATCGCGGGACCGTGCACCGGCTCGCCATGCTCACCCATCTCGAACTGCTCCAGGGAGAGGCGGACAAGGCGGCCGGCACGGCCTCGGAAATGGCGGAACGCGCCCGCGGCATGGAATCCCAGCGGCTCCGGGACCGGCTGCGCTCCGTACGGGAGCATCTGGCCGCGAGCGGCAGTGCCGACGCCGAAGCGGCGGCAGTTCTCATCGACGGGGCGCTGCGCGTGCCCCTGTGAGCCTCGTCCCAGGAGCCTCCACGCGTTCCCCTGCGGGGCGGACCCTGCTCCGATGTTGCCATCGACCAGTCGGAAGGTGGCAGAACTGTGCAGTGGACGAACTTAAACGAACAGACCGTGTACGAGAATCGCTGGTTCCGGGTCAATCTGGCGGATGTCGTTCTCCCCGACGGCCGGCATCTGGACCACTTCCTCATCCGGCTCAGGGCCGTCGCCGCCGCGACCGTCGTCAACGAGGCCAACGAGGTCCTGCTCCTGTGGCGGCACCGGTTCATCACCGACAGCTGGGGATGGGAGCTCGCCGCGGGCGTGGTCGAGGACGGCGAGGACATCGCCGCCGCGGCGGCACGGGAGATGGAGGAGGAGACCGGCTGGCGCCCCGGCGAGCTGCGCCCGCTGATGACCGTGGAACCGGCCAACGGCCTCGTCGACGCCCGTCACCATCTCTTCTGGTCCCGGCAGGCGACGTACACCGGTCATCCGGCGGACGACTTCGAGTCCTCGCGCCGGGAGTGGGTCCCGCTCAAACTCGTGCCCGACATGATCGCGCGCGGCGAGATACCGGCGGCCAGCATGGCGGCAGGCCTGCTGATGCTCCATCACATGCAGCTGGGCTGACGGCACATGGCTCCGCGGCGGGCGAGCCGGGCGGACCGGGCC
>NZ_JBHWZS010000592.1:0-1069 GCF_042728155.1 Streptomyces sp. NPDC060209 | reverse complement strand
GCCGGAAGGCAGGGGGCGCAGTCGCTTGTTGAGACCCCCTCGGGCGACAACTCGCCCCAGATGGCACAATCGGTGCATGGAACGCGACAGCCAACTCGAGCTCTATGGCCAAGTCGCCGACCGATTGAAAGAAGCGCACGCAAAGGTGCGCGCACTGCAAGTCCCGGAGGGCGTAAGGATGGCGCTGTCCCGGAAGCTGCTGGTCGTCACGGCCGCGGCTAAGCACGATCTCCCAGGCGCGGCAAGGCGTCTGGACCGGTTGATGAAGGACCTCGATGAGGGCCGATTCCCCGAAGGTGACTGACTCTGCGGACAGCGCAGCGGTCGACTTCGTTGCGGCACTAGGGTGATTAGCCCGTTTCGTGTTTGATTTGCGGTATATATCTGCCTAACGTGCGAAAAAGCCTGAACAGTTTCGTTCTGGCAATGTCTCCGAAGGGGAAGACGTGAACAAGGCGCAGCTCGTAGAAGCGATTGCCGACAAGGTCGGCGGCCGCCAGCAGGCCGCAGACGCTGTCGACGTGGTACTCGACGCGATCGTCCGTGCGGTCGTCGCGGGGGACCGTGTCTCGGTCACCGGCTTCGGCTCGTTCGAGAAGGTCGACCGCCCCGCCCGGTACGCCCGCAACCCACAGACGGGCGAGCGCGTACGGGTCAAGAAGACCTCCGTGCCCCGTTTCCGTGCGGGACAGGGCTTCAAGGACCTGGTGAGCGGCTCCAAGAAGCTCCCCAAGAACGACGTGGCCGTGAAGAAGGCGCCCAAGGGCAGCCTCTCGGGCGGTCCTTCCACCCGTACGACGGCGAAGGCGGCCGCGAAGAAGGCCACCGCCAAGAAGGCCACGGCGCGCAAGACCACGGCGGCAGCCGCGAAGAAGACGACCGCGGCCAAGAAGACCACCGCCAAGAAGACCACCGCGGCGGCGAAGAAGACCACGGCGGCGGCGAAGAAGGCGACCCCGGCGAAGAAGGCGACGGCCACGAAGAAGACCGTCGCCGCCAAGACGGCGCCCGCCAAGAAGACCACGGCGAAGAAGGCGCCCGCGAAGAAGACCACGGCACGCAAGACCAC
>NZ_JBHWZS010000591.1:0-1072 GCF_042728155.1 Streptomyces sp. NPDC060209 | reverse complement strand
CCTGGAACGCCGGACCGTACACATACCCCTGCTCCGCCAACCCCTCGTAGAACCCATCCACCGACACCGCCACCGCACCCACCGGAGGCCACTGCTCGTAGTCGGACGCCGGTTCTTGGGCCGACGCCGACAACAGACCATCGACATGGCGATCCCACGGCGTCTCAGGGCCGGAGTCCTCGGGTCGGGAATAGATGTGCAGCGTCCGGCGGCCGGCCTCGTCCTCTCCGCCGAGTACGACCCGGAGCTGCACCGCACCTTGCGGTGGCAGCGTGAGCGGCGATTCGATCACCAACTCCTCGATGGTGCCGAGGCCTGCTTCCTCCCCCGCACGCAAGGCCAGTTCCAGGAATGCCGCCCCCGGCAGCAGCACACTGCCGGACACCGCGTGGTCCGCCAGCCACGGCTGTGCGCGCAGGGACAGGCGACTGGTGAACAACTCGCCACCCGAATCGGGCAGTCCGACCACCGCTCCGAGCAGCGGGTGCTCCGCCGCGGTCAGTCCTGCGGACGACACGTCGCCCGCTCCGTGGGCGGCTTCCAGCCAGTAGTGCTGGTGCTGGAAGGCGTACGTGGGCAACTCGACGTGTGCGGCTGCCCGTTCGCCGAGTGGCGTGGACCAGTCGACCCGAACGCCACGGACGAACAACTCGGCGACGGACAGGAGGATGCGGTCCAGGTCGCCGTCGTCGCGACGGAGAGTCCCGGTCACGACGCTCGGCGCCTGAAGATTCTCGTCCAGGCTCTCCTGGACGCTGTGCGCAAGCACCGGATGCGAGCTCACCTCGACGAACGCCCTGAACCCCTCCGAGATCAGAGCCGAGGTCGCGTCGGCGAAGCGCACGGTCTGCCGCAGATTGCGGAACCAATAGCCGGCGTCCAGCTCCGCGCCGTCAATCCACCGGCCGTCCACCGAGGAGAACATCGGAATCGTCGCCGCTTGCGGGCTCAACCCGGTCAGCACGTCGGCCAGTTCATCCTGGATCAGTTCGACGTGGGAGGTGTGGGACGCGTAGTCCACCGGAACCCGACGAACCCGGACGCCCTCGGACTCATACGCGGCAATGAGCTG
>NZ_JBHWZS010000590.1:0-1085 GCF_042728155.1 Streptomyces sp. NPDC060209 | reverse complement strand
GCGCGCCCCGGAGGCCGGGGTCAGGGTCCGAAAAAGGGATAAAAGGCCGGGTGGGCTACTTCTTGCCGCTGTCCTTGCCGCCCTTGCCCTTGTCCTTGTCGCCGCCGGCGCCCATGGACTCGTAGATCTCCTTGCACATGGGACAGACCGGATACTTCTTGGGGTCGCGCCCCGGGACCCAGACCTTGCCGCAGAGCGCCACCACGGGAGTGCCCTCCAGGGCGCTCGCCATGATCTTGTCCTTCTGGACGTAATGGGCGTAGCGCTCGTGGTCACCGTCGCCGTTCGACACCTGTGGCGTCGGCTCTACGAGGGTCCCCGTACCTGCCCCGCGCTCGGGCTCAAGAGTGCTCATAACTGCCAAGCGTACTGAAAGCTCCGCGCATCAGTTCAGCGAAGGGTCGTCCGGATACGTCGCGATCATCGCCAGTTCGCTGCGCTGCCGCCGCAGAACCGCGCGCCAGAGGTTTTCCGGGCGCGGCGACGAGACGTCGCCGGGCTCCGACTCGACCACGTACCAGGCGCCGTCCGTCAGCTCCGCCTCCAGCTGACCGGGCCCCCAGCCCGCGTATCCGGCGAAGATCCGCAGCGAGCCGAGCGCCGCCGCCAGCAGCTCCGGCGGGGCGTCCAGATCCACCAGGCAGATCGCCCCGTGCACCCGGCGCCAGCCGATGGGGGCCGGGGAGGGCCCCTCGTCCCCGGGGATCACCGCCACGCCCAGCGCCGAGTCGAGCGACACCGGGCCGCCCTGGAAGACCACGTCCGGCTCGCCGGTCAGGCCGGCCCAGGACGCCAGGATGTCCCCGACGCCGACCGGGGTCGGGCGGTTCAGGACCACACCCAGCGAGCCCTCCTCGTCGTGGTCGAGGAGCAGCACCACCGCACGGTCGAAATTCGGGTCCGCCAGGGCGGGTGCGGCCACGAGCAGCCGTCCTGTGAGCGAGGACACCTCCGTCATGGCACAGATGATCCCGCATCTTCGCCCTCCGCGGGGGCCAAGTGGTCCGCCCGGTCCCGTGGGGCCACCCGACGCCGCGCAAGGCGGCCCGAGGCCCCCCCGGCCCCCCCCGGGCGCCCCAACACGG
>NZ_JBHWZS010000589.1:0-1104 GCF_042728155.1 Streptomyces sp. NPDC060209 | reverse complement strand
CGGGGTGCCCGGTGGTGGTTGGCCGGGCACCCCTTTTTTTTCGGGGGTGGGTCAGCGGACGCCGAGGAGGTGTTCCATGGCGAGCTGGTCGAGGGCTTCGAAGGCCATGGAGCGTTCGGCGGCGGTGGTCGCGTCGAAGTCCTCGTAGGCGGACCTGTCGGCGAGGAGTGCCTTGAGGCCGTCGTCGGCGGTGGGCCTGGCGAGCTCGTCGAGGCGGGAGGCGGTCAGGGCCTCCTGGACGGCGGGGTCGGCGCGGAAGGCGCTCGCGCGCTCCTTGAGGATGAGGTAGTTGCGCATGCAGTTCTTCGCGGACTCCCACACGCCGTCGATGCCGTCGGTGCGCACGGGCTTGAAGTCGAAGTGCAGCGATCCGGTGTAGTCGGAGGTCTCCAGCAGGTCGACGAGCCAGAACGCCTGGCGCAGGTCTCCGGCGCCGAAGCGGAAGTCCTGGTCGTACTTGATGCCGGACTGGCCGTTGAGGTCGATGTGGAAGAGCTTGCCGGACCACAGGGCCTGGGCGATGCCGTGGGGGAAGTTCAGCCCGGCCATCTGCTCGTGGCCGGTCTCCGGGTTCACGCCGACCATCTCGGGGCGCTCGAGGCGCTCGATGAAGGCCAGGGCGTGGCCGATCGTGGGCAGCAGGATGTCGCCGCGGGGCTCGTTGGGCTTGGGCTCGATCGCGAAGCGAAGGTCGTAGCCCTGCTCGGTGACGTAGTCGCCCAGCAGGTCGAAGGCCTCCTTCATCCGGTCCAGGGCCACGCGCACGTCCTTGGCCCCGCCGGACTCCGCGCCCTCGCGCCCGCCCCAGGCCACATAGGTGCTCGCGCCGAGCTCGGCGGCCAGGTCGATGTTGCGGATGACCTTGCGCAGCGCGAAACGGCGCACGTCACGGTCGTTGGAGGTGAACCCGCCGTCCTTGAACACGGGGTGCGTGAACAGGTTGGTGGTCGCCATCGGGACCTTCATCCCGGTGCGCTCCAGCGCGTCCTTGAACCGGCCGATCAGCCGGGCACGCTCGGCGTCGTCGGACCCGAACGGGATCAGGTCGTCGTCATGGAACGTCACACCGTGCGCACCGAGCTCCGCGAGCCGCTCCACCGACTC
>NZ_JBHWZS010000588.1:0-1138 GCF_042728155.1 Streptomyces sp. NPDC060209 | reverse complement strand
GTGCCATGCACCGGGGCCCCTCCTACGTGTCGGATCTCAGATCGTGCCGAGCTTGATGATCGAGAGCAGTGCGATCAGCTGGATCGCGGAGGCGCCCAGGGCCTTCGGCCACGGCAGGTCGTGCGACTTGCTCACCATCGAGGTGAAGAGCGCTCCGGCGGCCAGCCAGGTGATCCACCCGAGGATCTGGACCAGGGAGTTCTCGCCGCCGAGGAACAGGGCGAAGACCAGGCGGGGCGCGTCCGTGATCGACATGATGAGCATCGACAGGCCCACCGTCGGCTGCCAGGAGCCCGTGCCGCCGAGCTGGCGGGCCAGCGTGTGGGTGACCGCGCCGAGGACCAGCCCACCGATGACGAAGCCGATGCCGGTGAAGATCACGTACGGGGCGGCCGTGGAGACCTCCGCGTGGATCGCCTCGTCGCGTGCCTGGTCGAAGCCGAAGAGTGCGAGCAGGCCGTAGACGAACGTGACGGCGATCGCGGTGCCCCATACGGGGTAGTCGCGCATCTGCCAGAACGTCGGTCCCGGCCGCATCACGATGCCGCTCAGCAGCTGCTTCCAGTGCAGCCGCGGGCCTGAGGGCTGCGCGGGGGCCTGGCCGGCCTGGTAGGTGTTCCCGTCGCCGTACGGGTCCTCGTTGATGCTGAACGCCTGGGTGTGCCCCGGCGCGTTGGCATACGGGTCCTGTTGCGAGGGCTGGTGGTACGGGTCGCCGAAGTACTCCGGTTCGCCGTGTCCGCCTGCGTGTCCGTTCCCACCCCCGTGTCCGTTGCCGCCGTGCCCGCCGCTGTACGGGGCGCCCTGAGGGCCTCCGTACGGTGCGCCGTTGCCTCCTGCCGGGGGCCACGACTGCCCGCCGTACGGCGGCGGTGATGCCTGCGCGCCGTACGGCTGTTGCTGCTGCGGGTGTTGTTGCGGTGTGCGGTTGTCCCGGCCGCGTCCGATCCTGAATCCAGCCACACATCGAACGTACCTGGTCCGTGTGGGTGCGGTGTGAGGGCCGGGGGAACACGGGGCCCATTGCGGCCTAGCTGTGACATCCCCTAGGGGAACCCTGGGGGGCCTGCGGCACCTCAGGGCCCCCGGTGGCACCCCTGACACACGGAAGCGGCCGGTCCTGCCCCCGAGGCAGGTC
>NZ_JBHWZS010000587.1:0-1152 GCF_042728155.1 Streptomyces sp. NPDC060209 | reverse complement strand
CGGGCACCTCTCACCTCGATAGAGGCTTTTCTTGGCAGTGTGAAATCAGGAACTTCGCTACTATATTTCGCTCGCCATCACAGCTCAGCCTTATGGGAAACGGATTTGCCTATTTCCCAGCCTAACTGCTTGGACGCGGATATCCAATACCGCGCTTACCCTATCCTCCTGCGTCCCCCCATTGCTCAAACGGTGAAGAGGTGGTACAGGAATATCAACCTGTTGTCCATCGCCTACGCCTTTCGGCCTCGGCTTAGGTCCCGACTAACCCTGAGCGGACGAGCCTTCCTCAGGAAACCTTAGGCATTCGGTGGAAGGGATTCTCACCCTTCTTTCGCTACTCATACCGGCATTCTCACTTCTAAGCGCTCCACCAGTCCTTACGGTCTGACTTCACAGCCCTTAGAACGCTCCCCTACCACTGATACCATTCGGTATCAATCCGCAGCTTCGGTGGTGTATTTAGCCCCGGTACATTTTCGGCGCAGAGTCACTCGACTAGTGAGCTATTACGCACTCTTTAAATGATGGCTGCTTCTAAGCCAACATCCTGGTTGTCTGTGCAACGCCACATCCTTTTCCACTTAACGATTACTTTGGGACCTTAGCTGGTGGTCTGGGCTGTTTCCCTTTTGACTACGGATCTTATCACTCGCAGTCTGACTCCTAAGGATAAGTCATTGGCATTCGGAGTTTGACTGAATTCGGTAATCCGATGAGGACCCCTAGTCCAATCAGTGCTCTACCTCCAAGACTCTTACACTTAAGGCTAGCCCTAAAGCTATTTCGGGGAGAACCAGCTATCTCCAGGTTCGATTGGAATTTCTCCGCTACCCACACCTCATCCCCGCACTTTTCAACGTGCGTGGGTTCGGGCCCCCATTCAGTGTTACCTGAACTTCACCCTGGACATGGGTAGATCACCTGGTTTCGGGTCTACGACCACGTACTCAACGCCCTATTCAGACTCGCTTTCGCTGCGGCTCCACATTTGCAGCTTAACCTTGCACGGGATCGTAACTCGCCGGTTCATTCTACAAAAGGCACGCCATCACCCGTTAACGGGCTCTGACTACTTGTAAGCACACGGTTTCAGGATCTCTTTCACTCCCCTTCCGGGGTGCTTTTCACCTTTCCCTCACGGTACTGGTT
>NZ_JBHWZS010000586.1:0-1174 GCF_042728155.1 Streptomyces sp. NPDC060209 | reverse complement strand
CCGAAGCTGTTCCGCCCTCCGTACGGTGAGTCCAACTCGACGGTGCAGGCGGCCGCGGCCAAATACGGCCTGACCCAGATCATTTGGGACGTCGACTCGCAGGACTGGAACAACGCGAGCACCGACGCGATCGTGCAGGCCAACGCCCGGCTCACCAACGGCCAGATCATCCTCATGCACGACTGGCCGGCGAACACGCTCGCCGCCATCCCGCGCATCGCGCAGGGTCTGGCGAGCCGGGGGCTGTGCGCCGGCATGATCTCCCCGCAGACCGGCCGCGCCGTGGCTCCCGACAGCGGCAGCACCGGCGGAGGCGGTGGTGGCTGTACCGCCACCATGACGGCGGGCGACAGGTGGAGCGACCGCTACAACCTCAACGTCTCGGTCTCCGGCTCCAGCAACTGGACCGTCACGATGAACGTCCCCTCCCCCGCGAAGGTCCTCTCCACCTGGAACACCAGCGCCACCTACCCCAGCACACAAGTACTGACCGCCAAACCCAACGGCAACGGCAACAACTGGGGCGCCACCATCCAGGCAAACGGCAACTGGACCTGGCCCACCGTCTCCTGCACCACCGGCTGACAGACAGCACATCGCACCGGTGGGGCAGCGGCCCTACCCGCCGCCCCACGACCAGCCGCTTCCTGCCGATCCGATCAGGACGAGAAGGACTCACCCCCATGCGCATTCCAGCACGCCTGTCCTTACGGCCCGTGGTCACGGCACTGGCCGTCGCCACGATGGCCGCCACCGCCACCGTCGACACCACGCCCTCGCACGCCGCGAACGCTGCCGCCTGCAACGGCTACGTCGGGCTCACCTTCGACGACGGCCCGTCAAGCAGCACCCCGGCCCTGCTCAACGCCCTGAAGCAGAACGGGCTGCGGGCCACGATGTTCAACCAGGGCCAGTACGCCGCCTCCAACCCGGCCCAGGTGCGGGCCCAGGTCGACGCCGGTATGTGGGTCGGCAACCACAGCTACACCCACCCGCATCTGACCCAGCAGAGTCAGGCGCAGGTCGAATCGGAGCTCTCCCGTACCCAGCAGGCCATCGCCGGTGGCGGCGGGGGCACGCCGAAGCTGTTCCGCCCTCCGTACGGTGAGTCCAACTCGACGGTGCAGGCGGCCGCGGCCAAATACGGCCTGACCCAGATCATTTGGGACGTCGA
>NZ_JBHWZS010000585.1:0-1200 GCF_042728155.1 Streptomyces sp. NPDC060209 | reverse complement strand
GGGTTGGTGTCTGGGGGGGCCGCTCGGGGCCGGGCCCCCCGGCGGGGTGGGGGCCGCCCCCCCACCCCGGGGGCAGCCAACCGTGGTGCTGTGCCGACGCCGAACGGTCCGGCCGGCGTGCCCGCACCGGCGGGCCAACCGCCCGTGCGCCGGCTTGCCGCACCCTCGACCGGCCCTGCACCCACTCCCGGCCCCCGCGCCGGCAGCCCTTCGGCTTCCGTCCGCCGTTCCGGCCCACCGGCCACCACTCCGGCGGTTCCCGGTGGTGCGCCCGCGCCCGGCGTGCCCGTTCGGCCGCCGAGCGGCTCCGACGCGGGTGGCGCCGACCGAGTCGCTCCGCCGGTGAGCTCGACGCGGCCCGTGGTGGCGGGCGGATCCGGAGCCGCCCGGTCGACGGCTGTGCCGCCGGTGCAGCGGGCAGCGCTTCCCGTGCCGGTGCGGCGGCCGGGAACGGCTTCGGCCGTCCCGCCTGTGAGCCACACACGGTCGCTGCCCGTACCCGGCTCCGGTCCCGGTTCCGGCTCCGGTCCCGGTTCCGTGGAGCGGGGGCCCGTTCGCGCCGTCGCGCACGGCGCGTCCGGATCGGGCCGCCCGGGCGGCGCGCTGCCTGTGCAGCGGTCGTCCCTCGCCCCGCCCCCGCTCCTGCCCCGGGCCTCGGCCCAGGTCCCCGGCCCCGCTCCTGACCTCACCTCCGCTCCGGCATCCCGCACCCCCGTGGCCCCGCCGAGTGCCCTGCAGTCCGTGGTGCGATCGCCCGCGGTGTCCCTGGCCCCTGCCGCACCCATGACGTCGGCCGCCGCACCTTCGGTGTCGCGGTCGCGGCCCTTGCCGGTCGCCCCACTGGTGGGTTCCTCGCGGCCGGTCACGGCCGCCGGGTTCACGCCGCCGGTGGGGACAGGGTCCGTGGCCCCTGTCGCGGTGGCGGGCAGCGCTCCGGCTGCCGGCTCGCGGCCACGCGGCGACGCCCCGGTGGCGGGTGCCCCTCCTGTCGCCGTGCGGCGGGCCGCCGGACCCGGGGCGTCCGTACCTCCGGGCGTCCGCGGCGTGTCATCACGGTCCTCGCAGCCGCCGGCATCCGCGCCGACGGCGAGGACCGCCCCGAGCGCCGTGCGTCTGCAGCGGGTTCGGACCGCGGCCACAGTGGGTGCGGCACCGGTGGTCACCGGTGCCGGTGGAGCTCGTCGGCATGCGGTACAGCGT
>NZ_JBHWZS010000584.1:0-1216 GCF_042728155.1 Streptomyces sp. NPDC060209 | reverse complement strand
GCCTGCATCGCGTGGAGATCGGTGGCCAGCGCCGGGGTGATGTGCGGGCCCGCCGCCCTCAACGCCGCCTCGGCGAAGGCGACGGACCGGCGGAATTCGGCCAGGTACAGCGACTGGTTCACCAGCAGGGCGATCACATAGCCGCCGAGGCCCCGGTCCCCGCTGGCCTTGGCCAGGCGCAGGGCCTGGTGGAAATAGCGCTGGGCCAGTCCATGGGCGTCGGAGTCGTAGGCGCAGATGCCCGCGACGGCCACCAGCCCGGCGGTCGCGCGGTGGAGCTGGCGGCCCGTGGCGTCGCTGTACCCGCCGCGCAGCAGCGGCGCGGTCTCGGCGTTGAGGAAGCCGACGATGCGGGACCTGGTCGCGATGCCGCCCGCCTTCCGGTACATCTGCTCGTAGTGCGCACGGGCCGCGCGGAGCATCGCTATGTCCGCCATGCTCACGCGGGGCGGCCCGGGGCGGGAGACATCGGCGTCCTCGGGAGGGTTCTCCCACTCCCAGACCGGCATCACGGCCGTGGTGCCCGTGACGGCGGGCGCGGTGGCGAGGTGCGGACGCTGCTGTTCGTCTGAGCGCCACAGGGCGGTCGCGTGCTCGACGAACCCGGAGAGGCCGGCCCCCTGGGCCGCCGTGTGCATCCCGGCGATCCCCATGCCGATGTCGTCCAGCGTGACGGGCCGGTCCAGCCGGCCGGCCAGGACTTCGCAGATCAGGTCGGGGACCTGTCCGCGCGGGCGCTGGCCCTTGAGCCAGCGGGCGACCGCCGTGTGCTCGTAGCGCAGGCACAGCCCGCGGGCACGGCCGGCCTGGTTGACATGGCCGGCGAGCCCGGCGCGGGACACACCCGCCTCGTCGATCAGGGATTCGAGCAGGACGTTGGGCTCCATTGCCCCCCCATGTGCGCGTCGCAATGAGCCTAGTGGAGCACGATTCACACGGGGTGTGAACGGAATGCCCGAACCGTCCTGCTGTGCGCTCTGCCGCGCCGGGGCGCCGCTCGCTTGAATGAGTGCCTCGCAAGAGGCGGCCGGGTCGTCGGCTCCCCCTCGTACAGTTCGACGACCCGCACCCGCGCCGTTCGTTCTGCCGGCCTGCCCGACACTCCGTGGCAGGGCGGGCGGCGCCGGATCGCACGGCCCACTGCCCCGATGACAGCAGGGCACGTGTGCGGTCCCAGAGCCGTCCGGCGAGAACAGAAGGGGCGTATCCGGTGGCC
>NZ_JBHWZS010000583.1:0-1222 GCF_042728155.1 Streptomyces sp. NPDC060209 | reverse complement strand
CGGTGCACGATGCCGTGCTGGTGGGAGTACGCCAGGGCTTCCAGGACGCCCGAGACGATGATCAGCGCCTGCTCGGGCGGCGGGGCCTCGGCCTCGAGCAGCAGATCGCGGATGGTGTTGCCCTCGACGAGCTCCATCACGATGTACGGCACGGTCGACCCGCCCACGACGTCCTCGCCGGAGTCGTACACGGCGACGATCGCATGGTGGTTCAGCCCCGCGACCGACTGCGCCTCCCGCGTGAAGCGGGCCTTGGACACCGGGTCCTCGGCAAGATCGGAACGGAGCAGTTTCACCGCCACCGTGCGCCCCAGACGGACGTCCTCCGCGGCGTAGACCTCGGCCATGCCGCCGCGGCCGAGCCGGTGGGTCATGCGGTAACGGCCGTCCCCGACCACACCGCCGACACCCCAGGAGTCGGTGCCATCCGAAACTCCGCCGCCGTTTGCTTCGGATTCGGGTGCCATCAGTCCTCGCCGTCGTTTCTGTCCGCGCGTCCGCGGGTTCTCACGGTGCTCTGCTGCATTGCCACGTCACGCTACAGCCTCTGCCCGACACACCGGTTTTCAGAGTGACGGGCCATCCAATCGGCTCGCGCGCCGTCCGCGCAAATTCCATGCGCTTCCTGTAACGCTTCCGAGACGCTTCTTGTGCGTAGGGTCACGGAACGGGCACCCGGCTTGACGTGTCGTACCCCTCGGGCAGACTTGGCGCGTAACAGGGATGATCGCGTCCGTCGGGCGCCGAGGGGGATGCAAGTCATGAGCCACGACGGCGCACAGGGGCGGTATGCGGGCGGTTCTGTGGCCGGCGGCCGCTACCAGCTGCGCGACCTGCTCGGTGAGGGCGGCATGGCGTCCGTCTACCTCGCGTACGACTCCGCCCTGGACCGGCAGGTCGCGATCAAGACGCTGCACACGGAGCTGGGGCGCGAGCAGTCCTTCCGCGAGCGCTTCCGGCGCGAGGCGCAGGCCGTCGCCAAGCTGCAGCACACCAACATCGTCTCGGTCTTCGACACGGGCGAGGACGAGCTCGGCGGCGCGCTGATGCCGTACATCGTCATGGAGTACGTCGAGGGCCAGCCGCTCGGCTCCGTGCTCCAGGCGGACATCCAGCAGTACGGCGCCATGCCTGCCGACAAGGCCCTCAAGGTGACGGCCGATGTGCTCGCCGCCCTGGAGACCAGCCACGAGATGGGCCTCGTCCACCGCGACATCAAGCC
>NZ_JBHWZS010000582.1:0-1269 GCF_042728155.1 Streptomyces sp. NPDC060209 | reverse complement strand
CGTTTTGGCGTTCCCACCCCGTCTCTCTTTTGGGGCCGCAACACCCCCGGCATAGCGTTCACTCTCAATCCGTTGCAACGAATGAGGTCAAGCTGTTGCATTAGCTTCGAGAGCCATTGCAACAAAAACATGCCGTCCACCTGCACTTATAGGGATTGCGCGCAACGAACTCATTGCCTACTCCTTGAATGCAACGTAGCGTTTCCATCATCGGAAACCCGCACTGAAGGAGCGCACGATGCAGAAGTTCGACACCCCCGCCCCCGTCTCCGCCATCCTCGACATCCCCGCAGGGCGCATCCAGTTCATCGCCGCCGACCGCACCGACACCACCGTCGAGGTCCGGCCCGCCAACCCCTCCAAGAGCCGCGACGTGAAGACGGCCGAACAGACCGAAGTCACCTACACCGACGGCGTCCTGCGCGTCCGGACCCCGGAGGCGCAGAGCCGGATCCTCGGCAACTCCGGTTCCGTCGAGGTCACCGTCCAGCTGCCCGCCGGCTCCCGCGTCGAAGCGAAGGCAGGCGCCGCCGAGTTCCGCGGCGTGGGACGTCTCGGCGATGTCGCCTTCGACGGCGGCCACGGCTCGGTCAAGCTCGACGAGGCCGCAAGCGCCCGCCTCACCGGCCACGACGCCACCATCACGGTCGGCCGGCTGAACGGCCCCGGCGAGATCAGCACCCAGCAGGGCGACCTGCACATCACCGAGGCCGTGCGCGGACAGCTCACGCTGACCACCCAGCAGGGCGGCATCACCGTCGGCGCCGCCCGCGGAGTCTCGGCCTCCCTGGACGCCGGCACCACCTACGGCCGGATCGACAACGCACTGAAGAACACCGCCGGCACACCCGGTCTGACCATCAAGGCGACCACCACCCAGGGCGACATCACCGCCCGCAGCCTCTGACCCGCAACCTCCGAAGGAGCACCAGCATGACGAATCCGGCCATCGCGGCGAACGGGCTGCGCAAGTCCTACGGCGACAAGACCGTCCTGGACGGCATCGACCTGACCGTCCCGGAAGGCACGATCTTCTCCCTGCTCGGCCCGAACGGCGCCGGCAAGACCACCGCCGTGAAGATCCTCTCCACCCTCATCTCGCCCGGCCCCGGCTCCGGTGAGATTCGGATCGGCGGCCACGACCTCACCACCGACCCCCAGGCCGTACGCGCGTCGATCGGTGTCACCGGGCAGTTCTCCGCCGTCGACGGGCTGATCACCGGCGAGGAGAACATGCTCCTCATGGCCGACCTGCACCACCTGCCCAAG
>NZ_JBHWZS010000581.1:0-1331 GCF_042728155.1 Streptomyces sp. NPDC060209 | reverse complement strand
GTGACGGTCCAGTTGCTGGAGCCGGAGACCGAGACGTTGAGGTTGTAGCGGTCGCTCCACCTGTCGCCCGCCGTCACGGTGGCGGTGCACCCGCCTCCTCCGCCACCACCACCGCCGCCGGAGGTGCCACCCACGGTGATGTTGGAGTTCCCGCTGCTCTGGTAGCCCTCGGTGGCCATAATCATGTAGTTGAAGGTGCCCAGGTTCATTCCCTGCCGGGCCCATGCGTCGAAGTGGTTGCCCGTGGTGATGGTTCCACCGGTCCTCTTCGACTGCCGGACGCTCCAGAACTGCTTGAACGTGCGCGTGCCCTCGATGGACGGTGCGTTGACCCGGGTCGTCTCGTAGATGTCATAGGTACCGCCGTCGCTGGTGACGGTGCCCTTGAACGTGCCCGTCGGGCGGTAGGTGCCCCAGTTGTCCACGATGTAGTACTCCACGAGCGGGTTCGTCGACCACCCGTAGAGGGTCAGGTACGCGTTCCCGGACGGGTTGAAGGTGCCCGAGTAGGTCACGCTCCTGCGTCCGCCGGTACTCCAGCCCTTGCCGGCGACGAAGTTGCCGGTGTTGCTCCACGAAGTGCCGTAGCCGCCGCCGGATGCCAGGTTCATCGAGACCGTGCCGGGGCTGTCGGTCCAGAAGGAGTAGTAGTAGCCGTTGTCGGTGCCGGTCTGATTCGAGTTGATGACCGTGTCGGCGTTGGCGGCGCCGGGCAGGGCCAGCACGGCCACGGCAGCCATCGCCGTGGCGAAGGCATTGCGGATGGACCGTCTGAACCTGCCGCGTGTGCGGCTGTTCGACTGTGCGGGTGCGTCGTTCATGTGCGTGCTTTCCTCCTCGTCCTCGTGGGGCCGGGTGGGGGTCCGGGCAGCGCGAGACGCCCTCTGTGGGGGGAACGGTGAACAGGCGATGACGGCGACCGCGCGTCGGTGTCGCGCGTCCCGGCCGGACTTGGCCGGTCGTCGTGCTCGGCAACCGGCCTGGGTGCCGGGTCGGGGGGACCCGGATCGACAGTGATTGAGGTCTGTCGACGGCGAACAGTGTTGATCTGGCTCGGAGGGGTGTCAATAGTTTCGGCAAGGATTACGAAAGCGTCGATCCTGGGAATGGATACTCGGGAGGCAATTACTGCCTGGTCAGTGGCATCAAGGATCGTGGGCGGCGAATTTGATTACCGCATGCGACGAGATGGGAATCAGTGTTCGGGTCGTGCGGTGTCGAAAGTTTCGAAGTCTTTCGGTGCTGTGCGACCCGAGAGGGGAGAGGTGGAGCAGGCGGCTTCCGGCGCACGGACGATCTCGGGCGGGCGGTCCTCGGCGTGTGCGGCCGGC
>NZ_JBHWZS010000580.1:0-1343 GCF_042728155.1 Streptomyces sp. NPDC060209 | reverse complement strand
GTCCCCGCACGCCGCGGGGAGCCCACGTCCCGGTGGCCCACGTCGCGCTCGACGCCGCCGGCGCACGGGCCGGGCAGTTCACCCTCGCCGTTGTCCGGCCTCGGAGGCATCCGGCCCGTAGGCCCGCAGGAAGGTGTCGACCGCGGCCTTCGCGACCGCGCGCGTCTCGGTGGCGGGGACCGTGCGGGTGCCCAGCCGGGAGCGCGCCTCCATCGGGCCGGTGAGCAGCGCGAGCAGCTGCTCCGCGGCCAGGGCCGGGTCGCAGGGACGCAGGCGGCCGGCCAGCGAGAGGCGGGCCAGCCGGTCGGCCAGCGCTTCGCCGAGCCTCCCCTGGGTACGTCCCTGGACGGTCTCGATCAGATCGGGGAATCCGGCGACCTGGGCGTACGTCAGCCACCGCAGCGCGCGGGCGCGTTCGCCGCAGCAGACCTGGAGCATCCGGTACGCCGTGTCCTCCATGGCGGCGCCCAGATCATCACCCGGGTCACGCAACCGCTCGACGACGGCGAGGTTCTCCGCCATCACCACCTCGGCCGCGGCCTCGATCGCATGCCGGAACAGATTCTCCTTGTCCCTGAGGTGGTTGTAGACGGTCGGCTTGGCGACCCCCGCCTCCTGGGCGATCTCCTGCACACAGGCGTTCGCGTACCCCCGGCGCGCGAAGACGGTGAAAGCGGCGTCGAGGATCGCCTGCCGCTTGTCGATGCGCCCCCGGGGCGCCGTCCGCCCGGACTGAGTGGTCGCTGCTGTCACCTCCGCAGGGTACCGCCGCCTTGTCATGAACCAATAGGACCATTAACTTGAACCCGTCGGTTCAATTTTGACGCCTGCCCCATGAGAGGGGACCCAGTGATCGTCAACATCCTGCGCTTCAGCTTCAGGGACGGAACGACCGAGGAGGAGAAGACGGAGGTGCTGGCCGCGATGCGGCGCACGTCGACCGTGGAGTCGGCCGCGTTCGGGGTCGTGGGGCAGGATCTCGGGGACCCCGCGGAGGGGTTCACCCACACCTACTGCGCGGGGGTCGAGGACCTGGCGGCGCTGGAGCGGTACCTGTACGACCCGGTCCACCTCGAAGGCGACTCCACCATCCTCCCCCGCCTCGCGAGGCTCTCGGCCGTACGGCTGTCGGACGACATGGACCCCGGGCTGGGCGAGAAGATCATGGCGATGCACCTGAGGAAGGTGGCGAAGTACCCGGACTGGGGCCGGCTCCTGGACGCCATCCCCGACGTCCATGTCTCGTCCGGAGCCTGACGGTCCCCGACGGAGTCCACAGGGCCGCACAGATCCTCACGGATCCGGCCGTGCGGGACGGCGCGGAACTGGCCACAGTTCCGCGC
>NZ_JBHWZS010000579.1:0-1347 GCF_042728155.1 Streptomyces sp. NPDC060209 | reverse complement strand
CCGCAGCAAGCTGCGGGGCCCTTCGACGTATTGCCCGGTGAGAGCAATGGCGGAGGATACGAGATTCGAACTCGTGAGGGGTTGCCCCCAACACGCTTTCCAAATGTTCGTCCGGGCACGCGGGGACGGTCATGGGCGTGCCGACCTGTGGCGGAGCCAGCGGCTACAGGCGTGCCGACCTGTGGTGTACGCCTGCGAATGAGACCAGAACTGAGTCCGGGCGCGCGTTCATTTACCGGCCCTAGGGCCGTACCACTGCATGGCTTGGCCGGTGATGGCGGCGATGCATTCGAAGTCGTGGTCGCGGTGCAGGAGGGTCAGTCCCTGGAGTTCCGCGGTGGCGGCAACGACGAGGTCAACAGCTCCCGCACTACGGTGCTGACCGCGCTGGGTAAGCAGCTCCTGAACCTGCCAGGCGCGGTCGTACGCGCGGTCATCGACGGGCACCCAGCCGAACAGCAGCCGCATGTCCTCGATGCCGCGCGCACGGTCTTTGGCGGAGCGGGCGCTGTAGAAGAACTCCAGCTCGGTAATAGGGCAGGTTGCGATGAGCCCTGCCGTGGCGGCCTGATCCCAGCCGTACTGTTCGGCGTCGTCGCGGAAGAATCGGGCGAGCGCGCTGGTGTCGATCAGGAACTGTGCCGCGCTCACCGCCGGTAGTCCCTCTTGTCCTCGAAGACATCCAGATCGAAGCCACCCTCGCCCGCTGCGGCCCGCAGCCGAGTGAGAGCGAGAGCCCGTCGGCGGTTCTCGAGTACCTCGCGCAGAGCAGTGTTGACCGTCTCCTTCTTGGTGCCGGTCCCCAGCGCTTGAGCCACGTCGGCCAGCAGTTCGTCGTCGAGGTCGATCACTGTGCGACTCATCGAGCACCTCCGGTGATATCAGCTCGTGCAACAAGTATATCTTGCTGGATATCGAGACGTCTCGAGCAGCATCTGGCGAACACCACGGAGCCGTCACCCGAGGGGCTGCAGTGAACCGCCACACGGGGTAGCCCTCGCCGCCGGTCGCGTGCGGCACTGTGGCGCCGAGGGCGAGCGCTGCTCCGTGCATCACCATGCTCACCGCCCGAAGGCCCGCTGTCTGCATCAGAAATGAGGCCTTTTGTGATCTTCGCCCACAAGGTGACGACGCCATCGGCCACGGCTCAGGTCCGATCGCTGCTTGCTGGACTCAGGGACGTGCTCCGCGTGTGGCACGAAGTCCCCGCGCTCCTGGTGCTGTCGACGACGTCGTGGAGTGGACCGGGGAAGTAGCTCAGGGCGCCGAGGGGAGCGGACCGGAGGGCCCGAAGAGTCTCTTTGAGACTGCAGGTGAGACTAGGAACGTCGAAGGGCCCCGCAGCAA
>NZ_JBHWZS010000578.1:0-1377 GCF_042728155.1 Streptomyces sp. NPDC060209 | reverse complement strand
GTCGATCTCCTGCCAGGGGACTTCGACGCCGTCGACGACGACCTGTACCTGGTTGCCGTCGGAGTCGTCGACGAAGGCGGTGCGCAGGTTGGCGTGCCGGTCGAGCAGGGCCTGGGCGGCTGCCCGCATGCGGGCGGGGTCGACCTCGCCCTCGATGTGGAACGCCATCTGCATCTGGTAGGCGTCCCAGGAGTCGTCGTTCAGCATCGTGTGGAAGAGGAGCCCGGACTGCAGGGGGGTCAGCGGCCAGACGTCGGACAGGCCGGGGTATCGGTTCTCCCAGGCTTCGATGTCGTGCTGGCGGGCCTTGACCAGGGGCAGGTCGGAGGGGGTGAGGCCGCCGGCGGCCGGGTCGGCGGTGTGCCGGGCCAGCGCCTCCAGCGCGGCGAACCACAGCTCGATCAGTTCCCGGACGTCCTCAGGGGCGAACAGCCCGGCGGGGAATCCGGCCGAGACGTCGAGCTGGGCGCCCAGGTCGGTGTCGATGACCATGGAGTTGAGTTCCAGCGCGGACATGGCGGGCATGTCCGCGTCCAGGGGAGCGGCCATCTCGCAGATCTGGGTGAAGCCGAGGCCGCGGAGGTTTTCGGGCATGTCGGCGGAGGAGAAGCGGCCGAGGTAGTTGAAGCCGATCTGCCCGGTGGAGTGACCGGCGAGCTCCGCCGCGGTCTCCTCGTTGAGGTAGCGCAGCAGCCCGAAGCCGAGTCCCTTGTCCGGGACGGCCAGCAGCTGCTCCTTGACCGCCTTGATCACACCACCGGCGGCCGGACCGCCGGCGAACGCCTCGTCCAGATCGAACCCGGCCGTGTCCAGACGGACCGGGAACATGCTGGTGAACCAGCCCACCGTGCTCGAGAGGTCAGCACCCGGCACCACGTCCTGCTCACGGCCGTGCCCCTCCAGCTTGATCAGCGTGGACGACTCCTCCACACCGCGCCCACGGCGCCACTTGGCCACCGCCAGCGCCAGCGCAGCCAGCAGTCCGTCGTTCACCCCACCGTGGAACGCCGCCGGAACCCTCGTCAGCAACGCCTCGGTGACGGCGACGGGCAGTTGCAGCTGGATGTGGTCGAGAGCGGAGCGGGTGTCGACGGCCGGGTCGAGCGGCCGGGAGCCGAGAACGGGATCGGGCCCGTCGAGAACGGATCGCCACAGGTCCATCTCGGCTATGCGTGCGGGGTTGCGGGCCTCGTCGAGGAGGGCATGGGTCCAGCGGCGTACGGAGGTACCGGTCGCCGGAAGCTTCGGGCTCTTTCCGTCCCGGACCTGCTTCCACGCCTCGGCGAGGTCGGGCAGCAGGATCCGCCATGAGACCCCGTCCACCACCAGGTGGTGCAGGACGATCAGCAGCCGGCCGGCCACCGCCGCGTCCGAAGG
>NZ_JBHWZS010000577.1:0-1459 GCF_042728155.1 Streptomyces sp. NPDC060209 | reverse complement strand
GGGCGGGAGAACACCCCGCCCCGCGCCACCCGCACGTTCACCCCAGGTCGCGCACCCGCCCCCACACCCCCGCGTCCAGCTCGCCCGCCTTCCGACGGAACCCCGACACCGCCACATCCCGCAGCTCGTCCGTCTCCAGGAAGCTCTGCCGGCCCCGCGCGTCCCCCACCGAACCCGGCGGCAGCGCGATCACCCCCGGCCGCTCCTCGTGATGCTTGCTGGTGATCTTGGCGACGACCGCCGTACCGCCCCGCACAGACAGCACAAGACACGGCCGGTCCTTCGACCCGGGCCCGTCCTCGTACGGCACGTCCGCCCACCAGATCTCCCCCGGCCGCGGCTCCCCGTGCGGCCGCCCCTTCTTCCGCTCCGGAGCACGCCCCGGCGGACGGGTCCGCCCGCCCGGACGCCGCGGACCACGCCCGCCCCGGCCCCGCGCATCGGAAACCGTCGCCACGAGCGCCAGCAGGACAACGACGGCCAGTGCCGCCCACCACCACGTGTTCATGCCCCGACCGTACCGGCGCCCCGCGACACCCGGCCTTCCATCGAACCGGTGACAGCACAGGTGAGTTCCCCCACAACGGCAGGCTGTGGAGGAGCGACCAGGTGTTTCGCGCCTTACGCTCGACGGACCGCACGAACCCTCCCCGTTCCCACGCCTCGGAGGTTCACGCTCCATGAAGCTCACCGTCGTCGGCTGCTCCGGCTCGTTCCCGTCAGCGGGTTCGGCATGCTCGAGCTACCTCGTAGAGGCCGACGGCTTCCGGCTGCTCCTCGACATGGGCAACGGCGCCCTGGGCGAGCTGCAGCGCCATGTAGGTCTCTACGACCTCGACGCCATCTTCCTCAGCCACCTCCATGCCGATCACTGCATCGACATGTGCGCGTACTTCGTCGTCCGGTACTACCGCTTCGACGGCGGACGCCCCGCCGCCATCCCCGTGTACGGCCCGGAAGGCACCGAGCAGCGGCTCACCACGGCCCACGCCGACACCCCGTCCGACCACGCGATGAGCGAAGTCTTCGACTTCCACACACTGAAGTCCGGATCGTTCGAGATCGGCCCCTTCTCGGTCCGTACGGAGAAGCTCCGCCACCCCGTCGACACCTTCGGCATCAGGGTCGAGCACGACGGGCGCGCCCTCACGTACTCCGGCGACACCGGCACCTGCGATGCGCTCGCCGAACTCGCGGAGGGCGCCGACCTGTTCCTCTGCGAAGCATCGTTCGTCGACGGCAAGGAGGACATCCCGGACCTCCACCTCAACGGCCGCGAAGCAGGCGAGTACGCCGCGGCCGCCGGAGCGGGACGGCTCGTCCTCACCCACATCCCGCCGTGGACGGACGCCGAACGCAACCTCGCCGACGCTCGCGAGGTCTACGAGGGCCCGGTCGAGCTGGCCGTTCCGGGGGCGGTGTACGAGGTCTAGGGTCCTGCGGCCGGACACGACGAAGC
>NZ_JBHWZS010000576.1:0-1465 GCF_042728155.1 Streptomyces sp. NPDC060209 | reverse complement strand
CTCCGGCACCGACGTCACCCTCCCCGCGCTCGGCGAGAGCGTCACCGAGGGCACCGTCACCCGCTGGCTGAAGGAGGTCGGCGACGAGGTCGCGGAGGACGAGCCCCTGCTCGAGGTCTCCACGGACAAGGTCGACACCGAGATCCCCGCCCCGGTCGCCGGCGTCCTGCTGGAGATCGTCGTCGGTGAGGACGAGACCGCCGAGGTCGGCGCCAAGCTCGCCGTCATCGGCGCTCCGGGTGCCGCACCGGCCGCCGCTCCGGCAGAGGCCGCCCCGGCCCCCGCCGCTGCTCCGGCTCCGGCTCCCGCCGCCCCTGCTGCTCCGGCTCCCGCCCCGGAGGCACCGGCCGCGCCCGCCGCTCCGGCTGCTCCGGCTCCGGCTCCGGCCGCCCCTGCCGCCCCGGCTCCCGCCCCGGCTGCTCCGGCACCGGCCGCCGCCGCTCCGGCTCCGGCCGCTCCGGCCGCGCCCGCGGGTGACGACGGCGCGTACGTCACGCCGCTGGTCCGCAAGCTCGCCGCCGAGAACGGCGTCGACCTGGGCGCGGTCAAGGGCACCGGCGTCGGTGGCCGCATCCGCAAGCAGGACGTCGTGGCCGCCGCGGAGGCCGCCAAGGCCGCCGCTGCCGCTCCGGCTCCGGCCGCCGCCGCTCCCGCGGCCAAGGCCGCGCCGAAGCTCGAGGCGTCCCCGCTGCGCGGTCAGACGGTCAAGATGACCCGCATGCGCAAGGTCATCGGCGACAACATGATGAAGGCGCTGCACTCGCAGGCCCAGCTGACCTCGGTCCTCGAGGTCGACATCACCAAGCTGATGAAGCTGCGCAACCAGGCGAAGGAGTCCTTCGCCGCCCGTGAGGGCGTCAAGCTGTCCCCGATGCCGTTCTTCGTGAAGGCGGCGGCCCAGGCGCTGAAGGCCCACCCGGTCGTCAACGCCCGGATCAACGAGGACGAGGGCACCATCACGTACTTCGACTCGGAGAACATCGGCATCGCCGTTGACGCCGAGAAGGGTCTGATGACCCCGGTCATCAAGGGTGCGGGCGACCTGAACATCGCCGGTATCGCGAAGAAGACCGCCGAGCTGGCCGGCAAGGCCCGCGGTGGTGGCCTCACCCCGGACGACATGTCCGGTGCGACCTTCACCGTCAGCAACACCGGCTCGCGCGGTGCGCTGTTCGACACGGTCATCGTGCCGCCGAACCAGGCAGCCATCCTGGGCATCGGTGCCACCGTCAAGCGTCCGGCGGTCATCGAGACCGCTGAGGGCACCGTCATCGGCGTCCGCGACATGACCTACCTCTCGCTCTCCTACGACCACCGTCTGGTGGACGGCGCGGACGCCGCCCGCTACCTGACCACGGTCAAGGCGATCCTCGAGGCGGGCGAGTTCGAGGTCGAGCTCGGCCTCTGAGCCGTACAGCTGTAACCAGCCTCACCAGCGGCGCCCCCGTCCGGAACACTTCCGGAC
>NZ_JBHWZS010000575.1:0-1523 GCF_042728155.1 Streptomyces sp. NPDC060209 | reverse complement strand
TTTTGTTTATAAGAGACTGGTCTGAGCGGACCCGTGGTGCCCCCGTCCGGCGGCGGCGGGGGGCACCTCTGCGTGCGGGGACCTGCGTGCGGAGGGCTGTGCGTGCGAGGTCAGCAGCCGCCGCAGTTGTAGTACGTCACGTCCCAGTGGTTGCCCTCGTCCGCGTAGATGTTGCCGGAGCCGGACTTGTACTGCGGGGCGCCGTCTCCACGCAGGCCGATGTAGCTGAACACGCCCTTCACGTAGTTCGTCAGGCAGGTGCTCTTGCCGAAGTCGAGCTTGTAGCCGTTCCAGTGCGAGTACGTGCCACTGGCGTGTCCGGTCTCGGTGCCCCCGGTGATGTTGAGCGCGCAGCCCGTGGCGCTCTTCAGCGTCTGGGCGCCCTGGGCGCTGGGCAGGTTGAGCTGGTCGAAGGACGTGCAGGTGGAGACGTTCCGGTTGGAACAGCCGCCCGAGGACGACCAGGTGATCCCGGACGAGCTGAAGCGGGAGGTCGCCTGGGAGTGGGTGAGCTTGGTGACGGCGTGCGCCTCGGTGGCGCCGCCGAGGACGCCCACTCCGGGCGCGAAGAGCACGCCGAGGACGAGGGCGAGAGCGGTGAGGGCCGAGCGGAGTCTGGGACGGGTCAGCATGGGGGGAGTCCTCCTGCTCATGACAATTTGGGGGCAGGGAGATAGTGCCCCAGCTCTACGCGCGTCCGCCAGGGGGCGACCGGAGGCCTCGCGCGGCAATCCGCGACTTTCGGACCGGCCTGGACCCTTGATGTTGAACTTTGAACAAAAGAGGTCTACAGTCAATCTCGTTGAAGGTTAAACCAAACGTTCGGCGGCCTGCTCTGCAGGACGCGTCGGAACACGTCCCCGAGGAGGAGCCATGGCTCTGTTCAACCGCAAGAACACCGCCCCGTCCACCACCGCCACCCTCGCCGTGGACCCGGCGCTGGCGGCCCTGACCGGCACCTACACGATCGACCCTGCGCACAGCAGCATCGGTTTCACCGTGCGCCACGCCATGGTCACCAACGTGCGTGGCTCCTTCGGTGAGCACGAGGGCACCCTCACGCTGGACGGCGCGGACCCCGCAGCCTCCTCCGCTTCCATCGACGTCAAGATCTCCAGCGTCGACACCGGCATCGCCGACCGCGACGGCCACCTGGTCAGCGGCGACTTCTTCGAGGCCGAGAAGTTCCCGCTTATGACGTTCCGCTCCACGCAGGCCGAGCAGCTGGGCGGCGACACCTACCGTGTCACCGGCGACCTCACCATCAAGGACGTCACCCGCCCGCTCTCCATCGACCTGGAGTTCAACGGCTCCGCCACCGACGTCTACGGCAACGAGCGTGTCGGCTTCGAGGGCAGCGCCGACATCCTGCGCTCCGACTGGGGCCTGACCTGGAACGCCGCCCTGGAGACCGGCGGTGTGATGGTCAGCGACAAGGTGAAGCTGAACTTCGACATCTCCGCGATCAAGGCCGCCCCGCAGGCCTGAGACCCCCGTACCGAGCGCGCCCGCCGGTCCTCCCC
>NZ_JBHWZS010000574.1:0-1549 GCF_042728155.1 Streptomyces sp. NPDC060209 | reverse complement strand
CCTCGTCCCAGACACCGTCACACACGATCCGGTGGACCAGAGCGGCGGCGTCGACCGACCCCTCCGGGCCGATCTCGATGACCCCGCCCTCGTCCGCGGAAAGACGCGAACGCAGGATGTCGTGCCGGTCCAGGACCGCGCCCAGCGTCGCCGCCAGACCGTCCCCGTCGATGCCGATCGGGAGTTCGGCCTGGAGCGACATGGAGAACCGGTCGTACCCGCCGCCGAGTTCCCGCATGTACTTCGCGATGGGCAGGAGGGGGACCGAGCCGGTGCCACCGCCCTCGAACTCCTCCAGCACGGGGGCCGTTCCGCTGTCGCTCGCGGCGACCTCCGCCAGCGCGGCGACGGTCCGGCACTCGAAGATCTGCCGGGGCGTGACCTTCAGCCCCTGGGCGCGGGCCCGGGAGACGACCTGGATGGAGCGGATGGAGTCGCCGCCGACGGCGAAGAAGTCGTCGTCGACACCGACCCGGTCCAGGCCGAGGACCTCGGCGTAGACGCCGGCGAGGATCTGTTCGGCCGCTGTGGCGGGTGCCCGGTAGGCACCGCCGGTGAACTCGGGCTCGGGAAGCGCCTTGTGATCCAGCTTGCCGTTGGGCATCAGCGGCAGGCGGTCCAGGACGACGAACGCGGACGGGACCATGAAGTCGGGCAGGTGCTGCGAGGCGTGGGCGCGCAGTTCGGCCGCCTCCATGCCGGACCGGAAGTCGTGGACGTCGTTGTCGCTGGTGAAGGCGGGGACGACGTAGGCGACCAGCTGCTTCACGCCGGAGCCGTGGGCTCCTTCGCGGGCGACCACTGCGGCCTGGCCGACGGCGGGATGGGCGACCATCGCGGCCTCGACCTCGCCGGGTTCGATGCGGAAGCCGCGGACCTTGACCTGGCTGTCGCCCCGTCCCACGTACTCCAGTTCGCCCTGCGCGTTCCAGCGGGCCAGGTCACCCGTGCGGTACATCCGCGACCCGGGCGGCCCGAAGAGATCGGGGAGGAAGCGCTCGGCGGTCAGGTCGGGGCGGCCCAGGTAACCGGCGGCCACCTCCCCCGCGATGTAGAGCTCTCCCGCGACACCTGGGACGACGGGCCGCAGGCCGGGGCCGAGCACGTAGGCGCGCATGTTGCCCAGCGGCCGCCCGATGGGCACGTTGCCGACCCCGTCCCAGGCGTCGTCGGCGGCGATCGTGAAGGTGGTGGCGTAGAAGGACTCGGTCTGGCCGTAGGCGTTGATGATCCGGATGCCCGGCCGGACGTCCAGCAGACGGGTGACCAGCGAGGCGGGCAGCGCCTCGCCGGCGAATACCACCGTGTCCATGCCGACATGGCCGGCGACGTGGTCGAGGAGCTCGGCGAAGGCCGACGGGACGGTGGAGACGATGTGGCCTCCCCACTCCTCGCGCTCGCCGAGGACCAGGACGTCACGGACGATCTCGATCGTCCCGCCGTGGCAGAGGTTGGTGAAGATCTCGAAGACCGAGACATCGAAGTTGACCGACGTACCCGCCAGCGCCATGCGCCCCGGACCCGCCCCGATCAGCCCCGCCAGCCGGGA
>NZ_JBHWZS010000573.1:0-1564 GCF_042728155.1 Streptomyces sp. NPDC060209 | reverse complement strand
GCCCCGCACCGTCCTACGGTGCGGGGCATCTCGCGTGTACGGTCGTCCGGACAGCTCCGGGGGCGTGCGTGGAGCGTATGGGGGAAGGAAAAAATCCATGTCGAAACTTCCGGGGTGGCTCGGCCGGCTGGGCGCCGAACTCACCGAGATCGGGGCGCGCCTGGAAGAACGCCGCGCCGAGGACGAGCGTCGCGCCGACGCGGACGCCGTGAGCGTCTCCTCGTCGACGCTCTCCACCGTCGCCGCCGAACAGGTGCCGCGCCCGCCCGCCTACGCCCCCTCGGTGGCCGCCAGACCGGACCCGGTGGCCGCGATCCCCTGGGGGATGCGCGTCGCCGCCGAGGCGGGCTGGCGGCTGCTGGTCCTCGCCGGCACGCTCTGGGTGCTCATGCGGGTCATCAGCGCCGTGCAGCTGGTCGTCCTCGCCTTCGTCGCCGCTCTGCTGGTGACCGCGATGCTCCAGCCGACCGTCGTACGGCTGAAGCGGCTCGGGCTGCCGCGCGGTCTGGCCACCGCGGTCACGGCGGTGCTCGGCTTCGTCGTCATGGGCCTGGTCGGCTGGTTCGTCGTCTGGCAGGTGATGGACAATCTGGACACCCTCTCGGACCGGGTCCGTGACGGCATCGACGAGTTGAAGCTCTGGCTCCTGGACAGTCCGTTCCATGTCACCGAGTCGCAGATCAACGACATCGCGAAGAACCTCAGCGACACCATCGGCACGAACACCGAGGAGATCACCTCCGCCGGGCTCCAGGGCGTCACCGTGATGGTGGAGTTCCTCACCGGGCTGCTGCTGGCGATGTTCTCGACGCTCTTCCTGCTGTACGACGGGAAGCGCATCTGGCAGTGGGTGCTCAAGCTCGTGCCGTCCCAGGCCCGGCCGGGCGTCGCGGGCGCCGGGCCGCGTGCCTGGCGGACGCTGACCGCCTATGTGCGGGGCACGGTGATCGTGGCCCTGATCGACGCGATCTTCATCGGGCTCGGGATCTACTTCCTCGATGTGCCGATGGCGGTTCCCCTCGCCGTCTTCATCTTCCTCTTCGCCTTCATCCCACTGGTCGGCGCCGTGGTCTCGGGTGCCCTCGCCGTGGTCGTCGCACTCGTCACCCAGGGCGTGTTCACCGCCCTGATGGTGCTGATCGTGGTGCTCGCCGTGCAGCAGATCGAGGGCCACATCCTGCAGCCCTTCATCCTCGGCCGCGCCGTACGCGTCCACCCGCTGGCCGTGGTGCTCTCGGTCGCCGCGGGTGGCATGATCGCCGGCATCGGCGGCGCGGTCGTCGCCGTACCCCTGGTCGCGGTGACCAATACGGTGGTCGGCTATCTGCGCTCGTACGGACAGGACCCGGCCGTGCTCGAAGGGCCGGGGCCGCACGGCGCCACGGCGCTCTCGGCCGTGCCGCCGACGGAACCGCCCGGCGCCCGGCCCCTCCCCGCCGACGGCCCGGGTCCCGCGCCCGCGGACGTCCGCGGCGACGAGGCGGGGACCGGCTCGCCGGACGGCAGGAAGCGGTAGAACGAGGCGGCACGGGTGCCGGGGAGGCAGCCGGACCGTGCCCCGGTC
>NZ_JBHWZS010000572.1:0-1620 GCF_042728155.1 Streptomyces sp. NPDC060209 | reverse complement strand
CGTACGTCCTGTACGCGCACCCGCACAGGTGAGCTCCAAGCTGCCCGCACCAGCTGCACGACCTGCACCAACGCACCACTCAGCACCACCTCCCTGACACCCACGTCGCCCGACGTGCACCCGACCGGAGGAAGCCGTGGCAGCTACGCCCAGGTTTCGTAAGAACGCAGTCGATGGAAACGCAGTCGAAGGAAGCGCAGGAGAAGGAGGCGCGGCCGGCGAACCGGACCGGAAACACCCGGTCGACGAGACGCTTCCGCCCCTCAGGATGTTCACCAGCGGCCTGCAGCACGTGGCCGCGATGTACGCGGGAGTGGTGGCCCCGCCCATGATCGTGGGGCCCGCCGTCGGCCTCAGCGCCAAGGAGACCGCCTTCCTCATGGGGGCGAGCCTCTTCACCGCGGGGATAGCCACCCTGCTCCAGACCCTCGGCTTCTGGCGAATAGGCGCCCGGCTGCCGTTCGTCAACGGCGTCTCGTTCGCCGGAGTCACGCCGATGATCGCGATAGGCAAGGACCGCGGGCACGACGGAATCGCCGTCATCTTCGGGGCGATCATCGTCGCCGGCCTCCTCGGCTTCGTCCTCGCCCCGTACTTCTGCAAACTGGTGCGGTTCTTCCCGCCCGTCGTCACCGGCACCGTCATCACCCTGATAGGCGTCTCGCTGCTGCCGGTCGCCTTCAACTGGTCGCAGGGCGGCAACGCGACCGCCGACGACTACGGCTCGATGACGAACATCACGATGGCCGCGGTCACCCTCCTGATCGTCCTCGCTCTGCGCAAACTGCTGCGCGGCTTCCTCCAGCAGATCGCCATCCTGCTCGGCCTGGTCATCGGCACCCTGATCGCCATCCCGGCCGGCATCACCGACTTCGGGGCACTGGGCGACGCCGACGTGGTCGGTTTCCCGACGCCGTTCCACTTCGGCGCACCGCAGTTCGAGATCGCCGCCATCATCTCGATGTGCATCGTGATGCTCGTCTGCATGACCGAGTCCACTGCCGACATGCTGGCCCTCGGCAAGATCGTCGGCCGCCCGGCGGACGAGCGGACCATCGAGGGCGGACTGCGCGCCGACACTCTGGGCAGCGCCATCAGTCCACTGTTCAACGGCTTCATGTGCAGCGCGTTCGCGCAGAACATCGGGCTGGTCGCCATGACCAAGGTCCGCAGCCGGTTCGTCGTCGCCGCGGGCGGAGCGATCCTCGTCCTGCTCGGACTGGTCCCCGTGGCCGCGTCGGTCATCGCCCTCGTACCGCTTCCGGTCCTCGGCGGCGCGGGCATCGTCCTCTTCGGATCGGTCGCCGCGAGCGGCATCCAGACGCTGGCCACCGCCGCCCTGGAGAAGGGTGAGAACGCCCTGATCGTCGCGGCGGCCGTCGGCGTCGGTCTCATCCCGATCGCCGCGCCGGACTTCTACCACGCGTTCCCCGAGGACCTCCTCGTCGTCCTGGACTCGGGCATCTCCACAGGCTGCGTGGTGGCGATCGTGCTCAACCTGGCCTTCAACCACTGGGGCCGGACGCCGGACGCGGAACCGGAGACGGAGGCCGCGGACAGCGAACAGCCGAAGGACCCGATGGCCCTGCCCGTCGCCCACTGACCCGGCGGTGCGCGTGC
>NZ_JBHWZS010000571.1:0-1638 GCF_042728155.1 Streptomyces sp. NPDC060209 | reverse complement strand
CCCCGCCGTCGCCGGCGGGGCCCTTCCTCATGTGGATGACGTCACCAGGTGTAATTCGGGTTGACCTTCATGCACGCCTTCTCGTCCGCGCCGTTGAGCGGGTTCGCCGAGTCCGGCGTCTTCTCCTCGGCGGCCTTGGCGGGGTACGCCTCGTCCTTGCGCCAGTCGGCTCCCACGGCCAGGACGATGCCCGAGACATCGGTCGACTTCTTCACCTGGGACACCGGGATCCCGAGTGCCTTGGCGACCGCCTGGGCGTCGCCCTCCATGTCCGCGCTGGGGTACAGGATGCCTGTCGTGGCGGCCGCCTCGATGTTCCCCGAGTCGATCGACGCCTTGGCGAAGCCGGCCTCCGTCAGCAGGTCCTTGACCGTGCTCGCACGGCCCTGGGCCGGGCCGAGGACGTCCGTGGAGGTCGCGTTGCGCACACTCACGGCGATCTCTGCGGTGGGGGCGGCCTGGTCCTTGGTGACGGGCGTCTTGCGCTTGGACGCCTTGCCGTCCAGCGGGATGTCCTCACGGATCATCCGGAACACCTGCTCGGCCTCCTCGGCCTTCGGGTACACCCGGCCGCTGAAGTTCCCCGTGCCGTAGACGTTCGGCATGGTCGTCATGGTGATGCGGTCGGTCGGGGCCTTCTTGAGCTCCTCGGCCAGGTCGTACAGCTTCTTGACGGTGTCGAGGCCCTTGTCGACCGTCAGTGCGCTGGTGGCAGCCTCGGCGAGGTCCATCAGCTTTCCGGGGTCGGTCAGCTTGGTGCCCTTGCGCAGCTCCCGGACCATCGAGTTCAGGTACTGGTGCTGGGCCTTGGTCCGGCCGAGGTCCGTGTTGTCCTCGAAGCCGTACCGCGTGCGCAGCCACTGGAGGGCCTGCTTGCCCTTGACGGAGGTGGTGCCCTTCTCCAGCTTCAGCCCGGACCCCTTGCCGTCACTGGAGCGCGACTCGACGTTGGCGTCCACACAGACGGGAACGCCGCCGACCGCGTCGGCCATGGAGACGACACCGGCGAAGTCGATCATCATGAAGTGGTCGATGGTGATGCCGGTGAGCTCGTACCAGGCGGCCACCGTGCACCCGGGGCCGCCGCGGCCCAGACTCTCGTTGGTCTGGACGTCGACCGTGCTGGCCGGGTACACGTCGCCGGTGTCGGGGTCGGTGCACTTGGGCATCTTCAGCATGGTGTCGCGCGGCATGCTGATGACCGAGATGTTGCTGCGGTCCGCCGAGAGGTGGAGCAGCATCTGCACGTCGGCGAGCGGTGTGCCTCCGAAGGTCTCCTTCGCGCCGCCCAGCTTCTGGTTGGCCTTGGAGTCCCGGGCGTCCGATCCGATGAGCAGGATGTTCAGAGGCGTCTGTCCGGCGGCGTTGGCCTTGTGGTCGGCCATCTCCTTGTCGCCGAGCGTCAGATCCTCTTTTCTGATGTTGCCGTTGAGGTGCTTGTAATACAGGTAACCGGCGCCACCGGTTCCGAGTATCAGCAGCGCGAGAACGGACGCCACCCAGCGCAGCACGCGTCGCTTACCGCCCTTGGCCGCCCGACGCGAACGCCGGTTGGGCCGCGCCGGCCCGTGCCCGCCCTCCGGCGGGGCGGACCGCTCCCGTCGGCCGTGGCCGCCGCGTACTCGGCCAGGCCGGCGG
>NZ_JBHWZS010000570.1:0-1643 GCF_042728155.1 Streptomyces sp. NPDC060209 | reverse complement strand
GCGAGGTCGGGCAGCAGGATCCGCCATGAGACCCCGTCCACCACCAGGTGGTGCAGGACGATCAGCAGCCGGCCGGCCACCGCCGCGTCCGAAGGATCGAACCAGACGAACTGCGCCACCACACCGGCGGCGGTGTCCAGACGGCCGGTCGCCTCGTCCAGCGCGACCTCGGCCCGCCGCTGCCAGTCCTCGTCCCAGACACCGTCACACACGATCCGGTGGACCAGAGCGGCGGCGTCGACCGACCCCTCCGGGCCGATCTCGATGACCCCGCCCTCGTCCATGGAAAGACGCGAACGCAGGATGTCGTGCCGGTCCAGGACCGCACCCAGCGTCGCCGCCAGACCGTCCCCGTCGATACCCAGGGGCAGGTCCAGGGCGAGGGACATGGAGAACCGGTCGTATCCACCACCGAGTTCGGTCATGTACTTGACTATCGGGAGCAGGGGGACGCTGCCGACTCCGCCGCCCTCGAACTCCTCCAGGGTGACGGTGGTTCCGGTGCTGCGGGCCACCAGGGCCAGTTCGGCGACGGTGCGCTGCTCGAAGATCTGCCGTGGGCTGACCTCGACGCCCTGGGCGCGGGCCCGGGTGACCACCTGGATGGAGCGGATGGAGTCGCCGCCGACGGCGAAGAAGTCGTCGTCGACACCGACCCGGTCCAGGCCGAGGACATCGGCGTAGACGCCGGCGAGGGCCTTCTCCTGCGGTGTGCGCGGTGCCCGGTAGGCACCACCGGTGAACTCGGGCTCGGGAAGCGCCTTGTGATCCAGCTTGCCGTTGGGCATCAGCGGCAGGCGGTCCATGACGACGAACGCGGACGGGACCATGAACTCCGGGAGACGCTGGCCGAGGAAGGCGCGCAGGTCACGGGAGGACACCCCGGCCGTCAGGTCGTAGTCCGTCTCGCCGACGGTCTCGGCGCTCCCCTGCTCGGCGCCGGCCGGTACGACGTACCCCACCAGCTGCTTGGCGCCGCCGGCTCCTGCCCGGACGACGACCGCGGCCTGGGCGACACCGGGGTGCGCCACCATCGCGGCTTCGACCTCGCCGGGTTCGATGCGGAAGCCGCGGACCTTGACCTGGCTGTCGCCCCGTCCCACGTACTCCAGTTCGCCCTGCGCGTTCCAGCGGGCCAGGTCACCCGTGCGGTACATCCGCGACCCGGGCTCGCCGTAGGGGTCGGCGACGAAACGCTCGGCGGTCAGATCCGGGCGGCCGCGGTAACCCCGGCCGACGTTCCCGCCGACGTACAGCTCGCCCACCACCCCGACCGGGGCGGGCTGGAGAGCCGGTCCCAGGACGTAGGCGCGCATGTTGCCCAGCGGCTTCCCGATCGGCGCGCTGCCGCCGCTTCCCTCCCATGCGACCTCGCCGTGGACGGCGAAGGTGGTGGCGTAGAAGGACTCGGTCTGGCCGTAGGCGTTGATGATCCGGATGCCCGGCCGGACGTCCCGCAGACGGGTGACCAGGGAGGCGGGCAGCGCCTCGCCGGCGAACACCACCGTGTCCAGGCCGACGTGACCGGTGATCTGGTCGAGGAGTTCGGCGAAGGCGGACGGGACGGTGGAGACGATGTGGCCTCCCCACTCCTCGCGCTCGCCGAGGACCAGGACGTCACGGACGATCTCGATCGTCCCGCC
>NZ_JBHWZS010000569.1:0-1654 GCF_042728155.1 Streptomyces sp. NPDC060209 | reverse complement strand
TCCTGGAGACGCGCGGCCACACGATCGTCGGCGTCGCCGATGTCGAGGGCACCGAGCGGCCGGTCAGAAGGGGAACTGCGAGCGGCCGTGCTGGACCGAGATCCACTTCTGCGTGGTGAAGGCCTCGAGCATCGACTCGCCGTTGAGCCGCCCGAGGCCCGAGTTCTTCTCCCCGCCGAAGGGAACGATGGGCTCGTCGTGGACCGTGCCGTCATTGATGTGGATCATGCCGGTGCGGATGCGCTGCCCCACCCGGACGCCGCGCTCGATGTTGCCGGTGTGGACCGCGCCGCTCAGGCCGTACGGGGTGTCGTTGGCGATCCGGACGGCCTCGTCCTCACCGTCGAAGGGGACGAGCAGGGCCACCGGCCCGAATATCTCCTGCTGCAGGACGGGCGAATCGGCGGCGAGACCGGTCAGCACGGACGGGCTCACCACATTGCCCTCGGCCCGGCCGTGCAGCAGTGCCGTGGCACCCGCTTCCACGGTCTCGTCGACGAGCTTGGACACCGCGTCGGCCTGCGAGGAGCTGATCAGCGGGCCGATGTGGGTCGCGGGGTCGGCCGGGTCGCCGACCCGCAGGGAGGCGACCTTGGCTACGAACTTCTCCGTGAACTCCTGCTCCACCGAGCGGTCCACCAGGATGCGGTTGGCCGCCATGCAGACCTGGCCCTGGTGGATGTAGCGGCTGAAGACGGCCGCGTCGACGGCGTAGTCCACATCCGCGTCGTCCAGGACGATCAGCGCGCTGTTGCCGCCCAGTTCGAGCACCGCGCGCTTGAGGTTGGCCGCGCAGACCGTCGCGACATGGCGGCCGATCCTGTCCGAGCCTGTGAAGGAGATGACCTGCGGGACGGGGTGCTCCAGCAGACTGTCGCCGATCTCGGCGATGTCGGTGACCACGACGTTCAGCAGCCCGGCGGGCAGCCCCGCCTCCTCGAACAGCTTGGCGATCAGTGTGCCGCCGCAGACCGGGGTGTTCTGGTGCGGCTTGAGGACCACGGCGTTACCGAGGGCCAGCGCGGGCGCGACCGACTTGAGCGACAGCAGGAAGGGGAAGTTGAAGGGGCTGATGACACCCACGACACCGACGGGCAGCCGGTAGACGCGGTTCTCCTTGCCCTCGGTCGGCGACGGAAGGATCTGCCCCGTGGACCGCAGCGTGAGCTGGGCCGCCTCGCGCAGGAACTCCTTGGCCAGGTGCAGTTCGAAACCCGCCTTCAGCCGGGTCCCGCCGAGCTCCGCGACGATCGCCTCGGCGATCTCGGCCTCGCGCTCCTCGACGACGCGCAGCGCCTTCTCCAGCACCGTCCGCCGGGCGTACGGGTTCGTGTCCGCCCACTCCGGCTGCGCCCGCTCGGCGGCCCGGTAGGCCTGATCGACCTCGCCGGCCGTCGCGACGGTGATCGAGGCGAGTTTCTCCCCGCTGTACGGGTTGAAGTCGATGATGTCCCAGGACCCCTTCCCCGGCCTCCACTCGCCGTCGATGTACTGCTGGGCCAGGTCGGTGAAGAAGGAAGTCATGGAATCCCTTACCGCAGAGGGGCGGGCAGCTGATTGCGGCTCATATTACTTATCCTTCAACCAAGTTGAAGCGGATACAGATGTGCTCACAGACGACGGCGTCCATGACCTCGGGCGCACACACGAAAGG
>NZ_JBHWZS010000568.1:0-1665 GCF_042728155.1 Streptomyces sp. NPDC060209 | reverse complement strand
GTCATATGAGGTGATATGAGGCATTGAGCCACTCAAGGGAACCCTAGGAGGCACTCCATGCGCGGAGCCACACAGGCCAGGTGGGCCGCATGTGCCGTCGCCGTCGCGCTGACGGCCACGGCCTGCGGCGGAGGGGACAGCGGTGGTGGTGGCGCCGACGGGATCGTGACCTCGTCCTGGGGCGACCCGCAGAACCCGTTGGAGCCGGCGAACACCAACGAGGTGCAGGGCGGCAAGGTCCTCGACATGGTCTTCCGCGGACTCGTGCGGTACGACCCCAAGACCGGCGAGGCGAAGAACGAGATCGCCGAGAAGATCGAGTCCACGGACTCCCAGAACTTCACCGTCACGATCAAGGACAACTGGACCTTCAGCAACGGTGAGAAGATCACCGCGAAGTCGTTCGTCGACGCCTGGAACTACGGCGCCTCGCTGAAGAACAATCAGAAGAACGCCTACTTCTTCCAGTACATCGACGGCTACGACAAGGTCCATCCCGAATCGGGCTCGGCCACCGCCGGCACCCTGTCCGGCCTCAAGGTGGTCAACGGCACGACCTTCACGGTCAAGCTGTCGCAGAAGTTCTCGCTCTGGCCCGACACCCTCGGCTACGCGGCCTTCGTCCCGCTGCCCAAGGTCTTCTACACCGACCACGACGCGTGGCTCTCCAAGCCGGTGGGCAACGGTCCCTACACGATCGACCAGTACGCCAAGGGCTCGTCGATGAACCTGCGCCGGTGGGACGACTACCCCGGCGCGGACAAGGCGCAGAACGGCGGCATCGACCTCAAGGTCTACACGGACAACAACACCGCCTACACCGACCTGACGGCGGGCAATCTCGACCTGGTCGACGACGTGCCCGCCTCGCAGCTCAAGAACGTCCAGGCGGACCTGGGCGACCGCTACATCAACACACCCGCGGGCATCATCCAGACGCTCGCCTTCCCGTTCTACGAGAAGGCCTGGGACACCCCCGGAGCGATCAAGGTCCGCCAGGGGTTGTCGATGGCGATCAACCGTGACCAGATCACCAACCAGATCTTCCAGAAGACCCGCACCCCCGCCTCCGACTGGACCTCGCCGGTCCTCGGCGAGGAGGGCGGCTTCAAGGAGGGCCTCTGCGGCCCCGCGTGCGAGTACGACAAGACGGAGGCCAAGAAGCTGATCGAGGAGGGCGGCGGCATCCCCGGCGGCCAGCTGAAGATCTCGTACAACGCCGACACCGGCTCCCACAAGGAGTGGGTCGACGCGGTCTGCAACAGCATCAACAACGTCATGGGGAACAACAAGGCGTGTGTCGGCGGGCCCGTCGGCACCTTCGCCGACTTCCGCAGCCAGGTCTCCACCCAGAAGCTGACCGGGGCCTGGCGGGCGGGCTGGCAGATGGACTACCCGCTGATCCAGAACTTCCTCCAGCCGCTCTACTACACCAACGCCCCGTCCAACGACGGCAAGTGGAGCGACCAGAAGTTCGACGACCTGGTCGACAAGGCCAACGCGGAGAGCGACAAGGCCAAGGCCGTCACCACCTTCCAGGACGCGGAGAAGGTCCTCGTCGAGCAGATGCCGGTCATCCCGCTCTGGTACCAGAACGGCAGCGCGGGCTATTCGGACAGGGTCGAGAACGTCTCGCTGAACCCCTTCAGCGTCCCGGTGTACGAC
>NZ_JBHWZS010000567.1:0-1666 GCF_042728155.1 Streptomyces sp. NPDC060209 | reverse complement strand
GCGGCGGCATGCGGGGCGATCTTCGCCTCGGCGAGCGAACGGATCGTCTCGCGGAGCATGTCGTGCTCCTCGGCCGGACGGTACAGGTCGAAATCGGTCGAACCCGCCAAGACGTTCACTCCCCAAGGATGCTAACTACCGTTAAGTAACCCAATTTTAGTGGCCCTGCCGAGCGGAGGCATACGGGCGGGGAACGTGAGCTTGCCGACAGCCCTGGAGACAGCCGGAAAACGGCGTTCCGCACGCCCGGTTATGCTCGGCTCCGCACGTCTGTCCGCATCGTTCAGGAGCACCCATGGCCCTCAGGATCACCGTGATCGGCACCGGCTACCTCGGCGCCACCCATGCCGCGGCCATGGCGGAGCTGGGCTTCGAAGTCCTCGGGCTCGACGTCGTGCCCGAGAAGATCGAGATGCTCTCGGCGGGCAAGGTGCCGATGTACGAGCCAGGGCTGGAGGAGATCCTCCAGAAGCATGTGGCGGGCATCGAGGGGTCCACGGGGCGCCTGCGGTTCACCACCTCCTGGGAGGAGATCGGCGCGTTCGGCGATGTGCACTTCGTCTGCGTGAACACTCCCCAGAAGCACGGCGAGTACGCCTGCGACATGAGCTATGTGGACAGTGCCTTCGAGTCGCTCGCCCCTCAGCTGACCCGGCCCGCGCTGGTCGTGGGCAAGTCCACCGTCCCGGTGGGCTCCGCCGCGCGGCTCGCGGAGCGGCTGGCCGAGCTGGCGCCGGTGGGCACGGACGCGGAGCTGGCCTGGAATCCCGAGTTCCTGCGCGAGGGCTTCGCGGTGAAGGACACGCTGCACCCGGACCGGATCGTGGTCGGCGTCGAGAGCGAGCGGGCCGAGAAGCTCCTGCGCGAGGTGTACGCCGGACCGATCGCCGAGGGCTCGCCCTTCGTGGTGACGGACTTCCCGACCGCCGAACTGGTGAAGACCTCCGCCAACTCCTTCCTCGCGACCAAGATCTCCTTCATCAACGCCATGGCCGAGGTCTGCGAGGCCGCCGACGGCGACGTGGTGAAGCTCGCCGAGGCCATCGGCCACGACGAGCGCATCGGGAAGAAGTTCCTGCGGGCCGGGATCGGCTTCGGCGGGGGCTGCCTGCCCAAGGACATCCGGGCCTTCATGGCGCGCGCCGGCGAGCTGGGCGCCGACCAGGCGCTGACCTTCCTGCGGGAGGTCGACTCCATCAACATGCGCCGGCGCGGCCACATGGTGGAGCTGGCCCGTGAGGCCGTGGGCGGAGGATCGTTCCTGGGCACGCGCGTCGCGGTGCTGGGCGCCACCTTCAAGCCGGACTCCGACGACGTACGCGACTCGCCGGCCCTGAACGTCGCCGGGCAGATCCATCTGCAGGGCGGCCAGGTGACGGTCTTCGACCCGAAGGGCATGGACAACGCCCGGCGGCTCTTCCCCACGCTCGGCTACGCGGACACGGCTCTGGACGCGGTGCGGGGTGCGGACGTGGTGCTGCACCTGACGGAGTGGCGCGAATTCCGGGAGCTGGACGCGGCGGCCCTGGGCGAGGTCGCGGGGCGGCGGATCATTCTGGACGGCCGCAACGCGCTCGACCCCACGGTGTGGCGCGAGGCCGGCTGGACGTACCGGGCGATGGGCCGCCCGAAGGCCTGACGCGAAGGAGGCGGCGGCCCCCAGGCC
>NZ_JBHWZS010000566.1:0-1669 GCF_042728155.1 Streptomyces sp. NPDC060209 | reverse complement strand
GCCCTCCGCTGTCAGCTCCGGCCGGCGACGGCGGGCCGCACCGCGGTGCGTTCGGGCGCGGCCCGTCCCGGCCGCACCGCCCCGCCCCGGGGGGCCCGGGGCGGGCGGCGCTGCGTGCTGCCGCCCGGTTCCAGCGGCTCCAGGGCATCCCCCGCGCCCGCGAGGCCCACCGTGAGGAGTTCGGCCTCGAAACCCGCCAGCCGGGCCAGGAACTGCCTGGTCGGCGCAGTCAGGTCCGTCCCGCGCGAACTGCGCAGCAACAGACCGGCCCCCAGCCGGAGTTCAAGTCGGTGGATGCGCCGGGTGAGAGCCGACTGGCTGATGGAGAGAACAGCCGCGGCTCGGTTGATGCTGCCGTGGTCGGCCACCGCGTGCAGCAGATGAAGGTCTTCCACATCGACCTGGACCGACTCGTCGGGCAGGGCCGGTGGGGCTTGGAGGCTGCGCGCGGCGGCGTCGGTGCGCCGCTCCAGCGCCGCCCGCTGCCCGCGCAGCCAGTCGGCCCACCACGGATCGCGCAGCATGTCTCCGTGCTGCTCGGCGAACCGGCTCAGGCAGCGGGCCGTGAGCAGCGCGGCCAGCTGCTCGGCCAGGGCAGAGGGGACGACCGCGGGATCGACGAGCAGGCCGGCGGCCCGCCTGGGCCGCTCCACCAGGGAGCGGCGCACCAGCGAGGGTGAGAACACGGCCGGGCAGGCGGGGGATCCGAGCCCGATGGCGTCACCGCGCCGCAGCATCCCCCGGGCCACCGATGCCCCGGTGACCTGGATGCGGGCGGGCGGGGTGAGCCCGGCCGCCTGGTAGACCCGGCTCACCAGGACCTCCGCCTGAGGACCGGCCTCCGACACCCAGTGGTCCTCGCGCAGATCGGCGAGGGAGACCGTGTCACGTCCCGCCAGCGGGTGCCCCAGAGGCAGCGTCACCCATAGCGGGTCGTCCAGGACGTCGTACGTGCGCACGGTGCGGTCCACCGCGTGCGAGAGGGCGCTCAGGCCCCATGTGTGCGCGGCGTCCACCCGGTATCCGGCGAGCTGCCGGAGCACCTGGCGGGGTGTGTCGTGACTGACCGACAGGAGGACGCCGAGGGTGTCGGCCGCGTCCTCGACCAGATCCTCCATCAGGGGCTCGGCGGTCGCGATGTTCAGGATGCGGGGCGCGTTCAGGGCCTCGGTGCCGCGCCCGTAGATCTCGGTCTGCACGGCCTGGTCGACCTGGCGGAAGAACCGCCGGCCGGCGACGAGCACCCGGGCGCCGGCCGAGCTCAGTCGGGCGGTACGGGCGTCGCGAAGCGTCAGCCGCAGTCCGGTGGCCTGGTCCAGCCGGTCGAGCCGCCGCTGGGCGGCCGGCGCCCTCAGCCCCGCCCTGCGGGCGGCTTCGGCGAGGTCACCGCACTGTCCGATCGCATCCAGCAGCCGCAGATCCGCACGGGAGAAGGGCAACCGCGTCAACCGGTCGGGAACGGAGGGCACATGTATCGCAGAAGGCACGGACGGCTTCCTTACGGTTATGGATGACGCCTCTTCTTCACCTGTGACGGCCTGTCGCGGCTCACGTTAGGCAGGCGTTCTCTTCTCTCGCTCCTCTCGCCGGAAGCGGCCCCGGACAGGGCGGACGGCGGGCACCGCGCAGTGCGGTGCAGCTGGACGGTGGCCGCTTCGCGACCTCCGAC
>NZ_JBHWZS010000565.1:0-1744 GCF_042728155.1 Streptomyces sp. NPDC060209 | reverse complement strand
TCCTTCTGGCCACTTTTTTTCCCCAATCTTCCCCCTCGGGGGGGCCAAAGTGGTCCCCCCGGCCCGGTGCGGCCTCCGCCCGCAGCTCTGGGCGCCCGGCGGCCCCACGGGCGCACCGGGAGCGCACGATCGCGAGGCTGCCGGGCGGACCGTACGGGCGGTGACCCTCCGCAAGCCCGGGGAAGCAGAACGTGTTGTGGCGGATTCATGACGTTCGTATACCCCCCGTCGCCTTACGGAAGGGGGGCGGCGGCCCATTACCCTTTTGATGGCCCCCTGCCCGACCACTCCGGAACGCGAGATACATGACCGGCACAGACGATGTCCTGCTTGTCCACGGCGGCACCCCGCTGGAGGGCGAGATCCGCGTCCGAGGCGCCAAGAACCTGGTGCCGAAGGCAATGGTCGCCGCGCTGCTCGGCAGCGGGCCCAGCCGGCTCCGCAACGTGCCCGACATCCGCGATGTGCGGGTGGTCCGGGGCCTGCTGCAGCTGCACGGCGTAACCGTCCGCCCCGGCGACGAGCCGGGCGAACTCATCCTCGACCCGTCGCACGTCGAGAGCGCGAACGTCGCCGACATCGATGCCCACGCGGGCTCGTCGCGCATCCCGATCCTCTTCTGCGGCCCCCTGCTGCACCGCCTGGGCCACGCCTTCATCCCGGGCCTCGGCGGCTGCGACATCGGCGGCCGGCCGATCGACTTCCACTTCGAGGTGCTCCGCCAGTTCGGCGCGACCATCGAGAAGCGGGCGGACGGCCAGTACCTGGAGGCCCCGCAGCGGCTGCGGGGTACGAAGATCCGGCTTCCGTACCCGTCGGTGGGCTCGACCGAGCAGGTGCTGCTCACCGCCGTACTCGCCGAGGGCGTCACCGAGCTGTCCAACGCGGCCGTCGAACCGGAGATCGAGGACCTCATCTGCGTACTGCAGAAGATGGGCGCGATCATCTCCATGGACACCGACCGGACCATCCGGATCACCGGTGTCGACAGGCTCGACGGTTACACCCATCGGGCGATCCCGGACCGCCTCGAGGCCGCCTCCTGGGCGTCCGCGGCGCTGGCGACCGAGGGCAACATCTACGTGCGCGGCGCACAGCAGCGCTCGATGATGACCTTCCTCAACACCTTCCGCCGTGTCGGAGGCGCCTTCGAGATCGACGACGAGGGCATCCGCTTCTGGCACCCGGGCGGCCCGCTGCAGGCCATCGCCCTGGAGACGGACGTGCACCCCGGCTTCCAGACCGACTGGCAGCAGCCGCTCGTGGTGGCCCTGACGCAGGCCGCCGGGCTGTCGATCGTGCACGAGACGGTCTACGAGTCCCGGCTCGGCTTCACCTCGGCGCTGAACCAGATGGGTGCTCACATCCAGCTCTACCGCGAGTGCCTCGGGGGCTCCGACTGCCGCTTCGGGCAGCGGAACTTCCTGCACTCGGCGGTCGTGTCCGGGCCCACGAAACTCCAGGGCGCGGATCTGGTCATCCCCGACCTGCGAGGCGGGTTCTCGTACCTGATCGCCGCCCTGGCGGCTCAGGGAACGTCCCGGGTGCACGGCATCGACCTGATCAACCGTGGCTACGAGAACTTCATGGACAAGCTCGAGAAGCTCGGCGCGAAGGTCGAGCTTCCGGGCGGCTCACTCGTCTGACGCCCGGCGCGCTCCGGCGCGCGCACAGTGCTGCCGCACACAGCATTGCGCACCCGCACGACGAAGTCCGCCGCCCCGGCCCCCACGAGGGACCGGGG
>NZ_JBHWZS010000564.1:0-1748 GCF_042728155.1 Streptomyces sp. NPDC060209 | reverse complement strand
GCCACCACACCCGGCAGCAACCCGGCCACATCAGCCACCGAGCCACCGTCCACATCCACCAGCACCACCCGGCCCGGCTGCTCCAACTGCACCGAACGCACCAACCCCCACACCGCAGCCCCCGCCGGATCACCAGCAGTGGCATTCCGGGTGAGCACGACGAACGGCTGGGCGCCCGGATCCGATTGATCCGCCCGGCTCTGGAGGGCGGCGAGTGTCCGCACCACCAGGTCGTGCGCGGCCTGCGGACCTTGCGTCGACGGCTCGGTCGTCAGATCGAGAATGTTCTCCGGCAGTACGGCCTCTGCCCCCGGAGCGGGCGAGGCAGCCGCCGGGTGCCAGTCCACGCGGTACAGCGAGTCCCGCACCGTGGTGTCGGCGCGGGCCGACTGATCGGCAAGGACGGATCGGAGCACGAGTGAACCGATCTCGGCGACGGACTGCCCGGCGCCGTCCGTGAGGGTGAAGGACACACCCTCGCTGTCGGCCGGTCGGGCGTGCACGCGCAGGGCCGTCGCACCGACCGCGTGCAGAGAGACGTCGTTCCATGCGAACGGCAGGAGTACCTGCCCCGGTTCGGCCGTCGGTGCCGCCCCGAAGTTCGCCGCTTGCAGGGCCGCGTCCAGAAGCGCGGGATGCACCCCGAACCTCCCCGCCTCCGCGATCAGCGCCTCCGGCAACGCCAGCTCCGCGAACACCTCCCGGCCCCGCCGCCACGCAGCACGCACACCCTGGAACGCCGGACCGTACACATACCCCTGCTCCGCCAACCCCTCGTAGAACCCATCCACCGACACCGCCACCGCACCCACCGGAGGCCACTGCGCAGACTGGACGAGGGGAGCAGGAGCGTTCGAGGACAGGAACCCGCTCGCGTGCCGTGTCCATGGTCCTGTCACATCGGCGTTCTCGGGGCGGGAGTACACCGCGACGGTACGGCGTTCGGCGAGGTCGAGCAGTGGCCGGTCCGGTTGCTCATCGGCACGCAGGTCCTCGTCGGCGACGGTGACCCGTATCTGCACAGCACCCTGTTCAGGAAGGGCGAGCGGGGCCTCGATGGCGAGTTCTTCGACCGCCCCCAGATCTGCTTCGTCCGCGGCGCGCAGGGCGAGCTCCAGCAACGCGGCCCCGGGGACGAGCACAGTCCCCGCCACCGTGTGGTCAGCGAGCCAGGGATGGTCCTTGAGCGACAGCCGGCCGGTGAGCAATGCTCCGCCGGCTTCCGGCAGATGCACCACCGCACCCAGCAACGGGTGGTCGGCCGCCCGGAGCCCGACCGCACCGAGGTCACCGCTCCCCCGGCCGCCGGATAGCCAGTAGTGCTCGTGCTGGAAGGCGTATGTGGGCAACTCAACGCGTTCGGGGGCCGGTTCACCGTACGAAGTCGACCAGTCGACCGGAATCCCACGGACGTGGAGTTCAGAGGCGGAGAGCAGGATCCGGTCCGGTCCGCCGTCGTCACGGCGAAGGGTCCCGGTGACCACGCTCGGGAATTCCGGCTGTTCGTCCAGGGTCTCCTGAATGCTGTGCGCCAGGACGGGATGTGCGCTCACCTCGACGAACGCCTGAAAGCCCTCTGCGATCAGGGCGGCGGTCGCGTCGGCGAAGCGCACGGTCTGCCGCAGGTTGCGGAACCAGTAGCCGGCGTCCAGCTCCGCGCCCTCGACCCAACGTCCGTCCACCGACGAATACATGGGGACAGTCGCTGTCTGTGGCTTTACGTCGGCCAGCACGTCGGCCAGTTCGTC
>NZ_JBHWZS010000563.1:0-1766 GCF_042728155.1 Streptomyces sp. NPDC060209 | reverse complement strand
CTGCCGGCTCCACGAGCCGCGCCGCTGCCGCCGGCACCGCCACGCGCGCCGCCGCCCGCACCACCGCGGGCCGCGCCGCCGGCGCCGCCCTGTGCGGCACCCGTGCCCGATCCCGCGCCGGTTCCGCCACGTCGGCCACGGCCCCGGCTGCCCGAGCGGAAGGAACCGCCGGCCGCCGAGCCGGAGCCCTGGCTCCCGCCGCGCGTACGCGGCTTGGGCTGTGTCGGCTGCGGCACCTCGATGACGATCGCGACGCCGGAAGGCTCACGGGCACCCGTGATCCGGCTGAGCTCCTCGTCGCTGGACTTGATCCGGGTGGTGAGCGGCGCGATGCCCGCGTCCTGCATCAGCCGGGTCATCTCGCGCTTCTCCTCGGGCAGCACGAGCGTGACGACGCTGCCGGACTCCCCGGCGCGCGCGGTGCGCCCGCCGCGGTGGAGGTAGTCCTTGTGGTCGGTCGGCGGGTCCACGTTGACGACCAGGTCCAGGTCGTCGATGTGGATGCCCCGGGCTGCCACGTTCGTCGCGACGAGCGCGGTGACCTCGCCGTTCTTGAACTGGTCCAGCGTCCGGTTGCGCTGCGGCTGGGAACGGCCGCCGTGCAGGGCCGCGGCACGCACGCCGCTGGCGAGGAGCCGCTTGGCGAAGCGGTCGGCGGAACGCTTGGTGTCCACGAACATGATCACTCGGCCTTCACGGGCGGCGATCCGGGTGGCGACGGCCTTTTTGTCCGTCTCGTCCGCCACGTGCAGCACGTGGTGCTCCATGGTGGTGACGGCACCGGCCGAGGGGTCGACCGAGTGCACGACCGGGTCGGTGAGGAACATCTTGACCAGCCGGTCGATGTTCTTGTCGAGGGTCGCGGAGAACAGCATCCGCTGCCCGTCCGGCTCGACCTGCTTGAGCAGCGCGACGACCTGCGGCATGAAGCCCATGTCGGCCATCTGGTCGGCCTCGTCGAGGACCGTGATCGAAACCTCGTCGAGCCGGCAGTCGCCGCGCTCGATGAGGTCCTTGAGCCGGCCCGGCGTGGCGACGAGCACCTCGGCACCGCGGCGCAGCGCGCCGGACTGCCTGCTGATCGACATGCCGCCGACGACGGTGGCGACGCGCAGGTTCACGGAGGTGGCGTACGGGGTCAGCGCGTCGGTGACCTGCTGGGCGAGCTCCCGGGTGGGAACCAGGACGAGTGCCAGCGGGGCGTGCGGCTCGGAGCGGCGTCCCGCGGTACGGGCGAGCAGCGCCAGGCCGAAGGCCAGGGTCTTGCCCGAGCCGGTGCGGCCACGGCCGAGGATGTCCCGGCCGGCCAGCGAGTTCGGCAGGGTGGCGCCCTGGATGGGGAAGGGGTCGGTCACGCCCTGTGCGGCGAGGGTCTTCAGCAGCGCGGCGGGCATGTCCAGCTCGGCGAACGCGTCGACGGCGGGCAGAGCGGGGGTCAGCGTCTCCGGCAGGGCGAACTCGCCGCCCTGGGCGGGCGCGGTCCTGCGGCGGGCCGGTGCCTTGCCGGATCCTCGGGTGTTCGTCTGTGCCCGGTCCGTGCCGCGCCCCTTTATCGGGCGGCTGCGGGTCGGTCGGTCCTGGCGTTCGGAGCGGGTCATACGGAATTGCCCTCCTGGGGGATTCCTGGGGTTACTGCCGACTGCTGCGGACTGCTCGATCTGTGCGCCCCAGGATGCAAGCACAGAGCAGATGCCCCGGTGGTGGGACCGAACCGGGGAAAGGACGAACCGGAAACAACACAAACCGGGGCCCGCACCTTCACGGTG
>NZ_JBHWZS010000562.1:0-1776 GCF_042728155.1 Streptomyces sp. NPDC060209 | reverse complement strand
GGCGCCGACCGCCCGCACGCGCCGCACCACGTTCCCCCGCCAGGCCACGGCGCCCTGCCGCCGCGCCCGCAGGGCCTTCCGCTGCCTCGGGGCCTCGCGCCGGGGGCGGCGGGCGCGGGCCCCTTCTTCGTCGTACGCGCCCGGGCGGCGCTGCCCGGAGTGCGGGGTCCTCCAGGGGGGACGGCCGGTCAGCCGGTCGTTCACCGGTTCTGTTCCACAGACCTGTCGCCCTGCCCTCCTCCCTGAGGCCTGGGCGGACGACGCCCATTCGAGGGGATCCCCATGACTCGCGCCACCACGGTGCGAGCGGTTCTGGCTGCCGCCGTACTGCTCGTCTCCGTGTTCATCACGCTGACCATGTCACCCAGACTCGGCCTCGACCTCCAGGGCGGCACCCGGATGGTGCTGCAGGCCAAGGACTCCGGCACCGCGACCGCGGACCGGGAGAGCACCGACCGAACCCTGGAGGTGCTGCGGCAGCGCATCGACTCCCTCGGTGTCGCCGAGCCGGCCCTGACCCGCTCGGGCGAGGACCGGATCATCGTCGAACTCCCCGACGTCCAGGACCCGCGCCAGGCCGCCGAGGTCATCGGCAGGACCGCCCAGCTCAGCTTCCACGCGGTCCAGGGCCCCGGAGCCGGGCAGGGTGACGCCGCCGAGACGCTGCCCGACGAACAGGGAAGTCCCCTCGCCCTCGGCCCGGTGCGGCTCTCCGGGGCCGGGGTCAAGGACGCCACCGCGGACTTCGACGCCCAGCAGGGCACGGGCTGGACGGTCTCGCTCGACTTCCACAAGGGCGCGGGCCGGGAGTGGAACCGGCTCACCGGCGACGCCGCCTGCCACCCCGCCGGCGACGAACGGCGCCGCGTCGCGATCGTCCTCGACGGGAAGGTCATCTCCTCGCCCCAGGTCGATCCGTCGATCGGCTGCGAGGCCGGACTGCCCTCCGGCTCCACCCGGATCACCGGCTCCTTCAGCGCCGAAGAGGCACGTGATCTCGCACTGCTCATCAAGGGCGGCGCACTCCCCGTGCCCGTCGAGATCGTCGAACAGCGGACCGTCGGTCCGACGCTGGGTGCCGCCGCCATCGACGCCAGTGCCCGGGCCGCTCTCATCGGCGCCGCGGCCACCGCGCTCTTCATCACCCTGATGTACCGGCTCTTCGGTGCTCTTGCCGCGCTCGCTCTGGCCGCGTACGGAGTGATCTCCTACGCCGCACTCGTCGCACTGGGGGTCACCCTGACCCTGCCGGGCCTCGCCGGCTTCGTCCTGGCCATCGGGATGGCGGTCGATGCCAACGTCCTTGTCTTCGAACGGGCCCGCGAGGAGTACGCGGGCCGGCGGAACGGTTCTCTGCGCTCCGCGCTGACAGCCGGATTCCGTAAGGCCTGGAGCGCCGTCGCCGACTCCAACGTCACCACGCTGATCGCCGCCGCACTCCTCTTCTTCCTGGGCTCGGGGCCGGTCAAGGGCTTCGGAGTCACGCTCGCCATCGGTGTCCTGGTCTCGATGTTCTCCGCGCTCGTCATCGCCCGCGCGCTCACCGAGATCGCGGCGGGATCCCGGTTCGTCAGCGACTACCGGGGCGTCAACGGCATCGCACGGCCGGGCCGAGTCCGTACCTGGCTGAACGAACGCGACCCCCAGCTGTTCCGGTCTCCGCGCCGCTGGCTGGTGACGTCCACCGCACTCGTCCTCGTCGCCGTGACCGGCATCCTCGTGCGCGGCGTCGACCTGGGTGTCGAATTCACCGGCGGGCGGCTCGTGGAGTACTCC
>NZ_JBHWZS010000561.1:0-1786 GCF_042728155.1 Streptomyces sp. NPDC060209 | reverse complement strand
TGTTTTTTCCTCGCCCTCCGCTTCGGGTGGCCGCGCGGGGGGGGGGGGGGGCCGGCCCCGCGGCCCCCCCCCACGGCCGATCGTCCGGAAGGAGGGACGTCGATGAGCACGAAGGACTTCGTCGAGAAGGACTACTACAAGGTCCTCGGCGTCCCCAAGGACGCCACCGACGCCGAGGTCAAGAAGGCGTACCGGAAGCTCGCCCGCGAGTACCACCCGGACGCCAACAAGGGTGACGCCAAGGCCGAGGAGCGCTTCAAGGAGATCTCCGAGGCGAACGACATCCTCGGTGACCCCAAGAAGCGCAAGGAGTACGACGAGGCGCGTGCCCTCTTCGGCAACGGAGGCTTCCGGGCGGGTCCCGGCGGTGCGGGCGGCAACTTCAACTTCGACCTGGGCGACCTCTTCGGAGGCGCACCGGGTGGTGGCCAGGGCGCCGGCGCCGGTGGGTTCGGCGGTGGCGGCGGTGGCGGTCTGGGCGATGTCTTCGGCGGACTGTTCAACCGCGGCGGTGCGGGCACACGTGTCCAGCCGCGGCGCGGCCAGGACATCGAGTCCGAGGTGACGCTCAGCTTCACCGAGGCGGTCGACGGGGCCACGGTCCCGCTGCGGATGTCCAGCCAGGCTCCCTGCAAGGCGTGTTCGGGAACCGGCGACAAGAACGGCACCCCGAGGGTCTGTCCGACGTGCGTCGGCACCGGCCAGGTGTCGCGAGGCACAGGCGGCGGCTTCTCACTGACCGATCCCTGTGTGGACTGCAAGGGCCGGGGCCTCATCGCCCAGGACCCCTGCGACGTCTGCAAGGGCAGCGGCCGGGCGAAGTCCGCCCGCACGATGCAGGTCCGCATCCCCGCGGGGGTGCTGGACGGTCAGCGGATCCGGCTGCGCGGCAAGGGCAGCCCGGGCGAACGCGGCGGCCCGGCCGGCGACCTCTACGTCGTCGTCCACGTCGACGCCCACCCGGTCTTCGGCCGCAAGGGCGACAACCTCACCGTCACCGTGCCCGTCACCTTCCCGGAGGCGGCGCTCGGCGGCGAGGTGAAGGTCCCCACGCTCGGCGGACCTCCGGTCACCCTGAAACTCCCGGCGGGCACGCCCAACGGACGTACGATGCGGGCCCGGGGGAAGGGCGCCGTACGCAAGGACGGCACCCGGGGCGACCTCCTGGTCACCGTCGAGGTCTCCGTACCCACGGACCTCGGCGCGGACGCTCAGGACGCGCTGGAGGCCTACCGGAAGGCGACCGCGGGGGAGGACCCGCGGGCGGAGCTGTTCCAGGCTGCGAAGGGAGCTTGAGATGGACGGCCGTCGACGCAATCCGTACCAGCTGACCGACGAATCACCGGTCTACGTGATCTCGATCGCGGCCCAGCTCTCGGGCCTGCACCCGCAGACACTGCGCCAGTACGACCGTCTCGGCCTGGTCTCGCCCGACCGGACGGCCGGGCGCGGCCGGCGCTATTCGGCCCGTGACATCGAACTGCTGCGCACCGTGCAGCAGTTGTCGCAGGACGAAGGCATCAACCTCGCGGGCATCAAGCGCATCATCGAGCTGGAGAACCAGGTCGCCGCGCTCCAGCAGCGCGTCGCCGAGCTCTCGGCTGCGGTGGACGGCGCGGCCGTGGCCATGCAGCAGCGTGAGGCCCAGGTGCACGCCTCCTACCGGCGTGATCTGGTGCCGTACCAGGACGTGCAGCAGACGAGCGCGCTGGTGGTCTGGCGGCCCAAGCGGCCGAAGGACTGAGCCGGCAGGAAAGGGCCCGCCCCGAGTCTCACGACTCGGCGG
>NZ_JBHWZS010000560.1:0-1799 GCF_042728155.1 Streptomyces sp. NPDC060209 | reverse complement strand
CGCGCGGTCAGTCGGTGAGGCCCAGCGCGCCCGCCGCCTGGATCGCCAGCCAGACCTCGGCCAGGGCACCGGTCGATGCCAGATCGCGGTGGGTGAGAGCGCCGAAGCGGCGCAGCCGGTAGGCAAGGGTGTTCGGGTGGATGTGGAGCGCCGCCGCGGCCGTCTCCGTACGGCGGTCGCGTTCCATCCATGTGCGGGCCGAGACGAGCAGGTGGGAGTCGTGGGCCTCGTCGTAACGCAGGACCTCGCCGAGCACGTGCTCGACCAGAGCGGTCAGGACGGCGGGGTCGTCGGGCAGCCACCTGCCCGTCGAGTCGTCGCCGTAACGGACGACCGGGCGGCCCGACTCCACGGCCTTCGAGACCGCCCAGAGCGCCTCGCGCTCGGCGACCTTCAGCGCGGTGCCCGGCAGGAAGGGGCGGCTCATTCCGGCAGCGACGGCCGGCAGTTCACCGACGGCCTCCGCCAGGTCCGGCGCCCCCAGGACGTAGCGGTCCTCGCCCCAGGTGAGCAGCAGATGAGGGTGCCCCTCCAGACAGCGCAGCAGCGCCTCGTCCGTGGTGCCGCGGACCACCAGGAGCACGGCGTCACCCTCGATCGCGTGGCGGGCCAGCCGACGCCGGGCGGCTTCCGGATCGAGTACCTCCTGCAGCAGCTCGGCCAGCGTCTCCGCGCCCTCGCGGCGCAGCACCTCGCGCTCGTTGCGCACCATCGCCAGCCGCAGCGCCGCCACGGTGGCGATGTGCTGGACGACGGCGAGCCCCGCGGGCTGGGCACCCTGACGCTCGTACGCCACGAGGAAGCCCGCCGGACCGCCGGGCGCGGGCACCGGGAGGACGAAGCCCCCCGGCACCGTGGGCGGGGCGTCGACGGAGGCCGGCAGGACACCGGGGTCGGGCGTGGGAACGCCGGGCAGCAGCGGGCGGCCCTGCGGCGTGCAGAGGTAGACGTCGTAGCCCGACAGGCCTTCCAGGCGGCGCAGGAGTGCAGGGGTGTCGAGGTCCTCGGCGACCAGCCAGCGCAGGGAACCGAAGACCTGGAGCTGCGCGCCCAGACGGTGCCGGGCGTCCTCCTGGACCGAGGCGGCGACCTCCTGGGACACGGCGATGAAGGGGACTGCGAGCGGGACTTCGAGAACCGGGAAGCCCCGCTCCTCGGCCGTCTCGAAGAACGCGTTGTGGAGTGGCGGCATGTGCAGCTGCGCCGAGAGCGCGAGAGCGGACACACCGGCGTCGTCGAGCCGTTCCAGATAAGCGCACTGTCCGGCCGCGGTGCGGGGGACCGCCAGGCCCGCCGTCATGATCACCTCGGCACCCAGAAGCCAGGGTGTGGGATCGGCGAGCTCACTGGCGTGCGCCCACGACACGGACCGCCCCAGGCCGCCGCTGCCGGCCTTCACCGAGAGCTGGAGTGCGGGGAAGGAGAGCAGATCCTCGACTGTGAGTTTGTTGCCGGCCACAGAAGGAAGCCTACATCTTTGTGATGAACACAGTTGTCGCTGATCATCTGCGGACCACAGACTGCTGGGACGCCCCTACGCATGAACGGAAGGTGGAGCGTCCGTGACGACCTCGATCACCGAAATCGAGACATATGGTGTCGAGCGGATCCCGGACGAGGACCGCACGGCCCGCCCGATCGATCTGTTCCGGCTCGCCTTCGGCGGCGCCAACACCTTCGCGACCTGTGTGCTGGGCGCGTTCCCGATCCTCTTCGGTCTCTCCTTCTGGCAGGGCCTCGCTGCGACCGTCCTCGGTCTCGTCGCGGGTGCGCTGCTGCTGGCCCCGATGGCGTTGTTC
>NZ_JBHWZS010000559.1:0-1809 GCF_042728155.1 Streptomyces sp. NPDC060209 | reverse complement strand
GCCCCACATCCGTACCGCCGGGGCTACTTGCCGCGGTCGAAGTCGATCGCGCTGTAGGCGCGCAGCTTCGAGAGCCGGTGCGTCGAGTCGATCCTCCGGATCGTGCCCGACTTGGACCGCATCACCAGGGACTCCGTGGTGGCCGTCTCCGCGCGGTACCGCACACCGCGCAGCAGTTCGCCGTCGGTGATCCCGGTGGCGACGAAGAACACGTTGTCCCCGCTGACGAGGTCGTCCGTGGACAGGACGCGGTCCAGGTCGTGACCCGCGTCCAGCGCGCGCTGCCGCTCGGCCTCGTCCTTCGGCCAGAGCTTGCCCTGGATGACACCGCCGAGGCACTTTATGGCGCAGGCCGAGATGATGCCCTCGGGGGTGCCGCCGATGCCCATGAGCAGGTCGACACCGGTTCCCTCGCGGGCCGCCATGATCGAACCGGCGACATCGCCGTCGGAGATGAACTTGATCCGGGCGCCGGTCTCCCGGATCTCCTTGACGATGCCCTCGTGCCGGGGCCGGTCCAGGATGACGACGGTGACGTCCTCGGGGGTCGAGCTCTTGGCCCTCGCGACGCGCCGGATGTTCACGGACACGGGCGCGTTGATGTCGACGAAGTCGGCCGCCTCGGGGCCGGTGACCAGCTTGTCCATGTAGAAGACGGCGGACGGGTCGAACATTGCGCCGCGGTCCGCGGCGGCCAGTACGGCGATCGCGTTGGGCATGCCCTTGGCGTTGAGCGTGGTGCCGTCGATGGGGTCGACGGCGATGTCGACCTCGGCTCCGGTGCCGTCGCCGACGCGCTCGCCGTTGAACAGCATGGGGGCTTCGTCCTTCTCGCCCTCACCGATGACGACGATGCCGTTCATCGACACGGTGGAGACGAGCGTGCGCATGGCTTTGACGGCGGCGCCGTCGGCGCCGATCTTGTCGCCGCGGCCCACCCAGCGCCCGGCGGCCATGGCGGCGGCCTCGGTGACCCGCACCAGCTCCAGGGCCAGGTTGCGGTCGGGGGCCTCCGGGGAGACCTCGAGCTGGGACGGCAGATGATGCTCGGACATCGGAGCGCACCTTTCTGTACGACGACGACCGGAAAAGAGGGTGCTGTGACTCTATCGGTAGGTCGATAAAATGAGCAGACCGGGTCACGTATGAGCGGATGCCCGCTGGCCGGGCGCCCGGAGGCCCATGCCACCATTGAGTCCGTGGCAAGCAAGCGAGGCAAGCAGACCGTCCGGGACATGATCCTGTCGATGCTCGTGATCACCGCAGTGGCGGGCGTCGTCTACATCTTCATCCCGCACGACGACAAGGCCGACCCGATCAAGGCGGTCGACTACCGGGTCGAGCTCGCGACGGCCCGTCGTGCCGCGCCGTACCCGGTGGCGGCCCCGGACGGGCTGTCGAAGGGGTGGAAGCCGACCTCCGTCTCGTACGAGGGACAGAACGGGGCCGGCTGGCACCTGGGCTTCCTCGACCCGGACGACAGGTACGTGGCCGTGGAGCAGTCGACGACCCCGGCGAAGAAGTACGTGCCCGACGTCAGCCGGGACGCCGAGAACACCGGGCGCACGCGCGAGGTCTCGGGCCGGGCCTGGGAGGTCTGGAAGGGGCCGAAGTACGACGCGCTGGTGCTGCACGCCGAGGGCGTGACCACGGTGGTCACCGGCTCCGCCCCGGCGGAGCGGCTGGCGGAGATGGCCGCGGCCCTGAAGACGGCCCCCGCCGCCACCGCCACCGACGCTCCCGCCGCTTCCTGACGGGTCGCGAGCCCCGCCGGGCCGTAGGACGCGAAAGCCCCGCGACGCTCGGCGT
>NZ_JBHWZS010000558.1:0-1822 GCF_042728155.1 Streptomyces sp. NPDC060209 | reverse complement strand
CTCCGCCGCCGCTATGCAGACTTCAACCCACCTACCTCGCCCTGATCTTCGGCTACGAAAATCTTGCCGGAGCCACGACCACTTGTACGCCGACAGGCCCTGGCCTTTGTCAGCCGTTTCGCGGCCGTCGCGCACCGCTGGCGGGGAGCGCGCGGGGCGATGTCGCTGCCCTTGATCACCTTGGTGAACTCGGCATCGAACTGCTTCTTGCCGGCCTTCTCCGCGAGCGTGGTCAAGTACTTCACCTGTGCCTCGGTGGCCGAGTCCGTCTTCGCCTGCTTCCGCCGCTCCTGCGCGGGAGCGTAGATCTGCTTGTAGTGCTCCTTGCGGGCTGCTTCCGACTCAGCGCTGCGGCAGGTGATGTGCACGGATCGGACTGTCAGAGGGCACGTTCAGCTTGGGCCGTCCCGTGGTCGTGAAATGGTATGGGTTCTGCGTCGTAGTCGGCTTGTGCTGCTCGGATGGTCGAGGCGTGTTCGATGGTCCAGTCGTAGAGCCTTCCGAATGGTTCGAGCAGCGATTCGCCGAGGGGGGTGAGGGCGTATTCGACGCCGATCGGGGATGTGGGGATGACGCGGCGGGTGATCATGCCGTTGCGCTCCAGACGTCGGAGCGTCTGGGTGAGGACGCGCTGGGTCACCCCGGCGAGTCGGCGCTTGATCTCGTTGAACCGGGTCGGCTGCTGGAGCACTGCGAGGGCCATCATGGACCATTTGTCGGCGATCTGATCGAGGATCGGCCGGCTAGGGCAATCTACGGCGAACAGCACGCTCTGATCACCGTGCGCCGTGTAGGGGGTGGTATCAGTCATGTGCTCTAGGTCCTCCAAAGTGCGTTCTAGACGACGTCTGCGTGCTAACGCAGTATGGGTATGCATCGCAAACCTACATGCTTAACGCATACTCATGAAAGGTCCTCATGTCACAGTCCTACTCGACCCTGCACGTGACCGTCGCGGACGGTGTCGCCGAGATCGTGCTCGACAATCCTCCGGTGAACGTCATCAGCGCAATGCTGATGAAGGACCTCGCCAGCGTTCTGGGAGAGCTTCGCGACGACTCGTCGGTGAAGGTGATCGTGTTCTCCTCGGCGAACCCGGAGTTCTTCCTTGCCCACGTCGACATGCACATCCTCGACGACGAAGATCTTTTCAACGAGCTCGTTGCCGCCACCCCGCGGGGAGTGAACGTGTTCCAGGCTGTCGGGGAACTGCTCCGCAATCAGCCGCAGCCGATCATCGTCAAGCTCGCTGGCAAGGCGCGAGGCGGCGGGGCGGAGTTCGTCGCGGCCGCCGACATGGTGTTCGCTGCGACCGAGACTGCCGGGCTCGGGCAGATTGAGAGCCTCATGGGTATCGTGCCCGCTGGGGGCGGGACGCAGTATCTCCTTGAGCGTGTCGGCCGTAATCGAGCTTTGGAGATCGTGCTGACCGGAGATCTCTACGACGCGACCACGGCTGCCGCATACGGGTGGGTCAACCGTGCGGTGCCCGCAGCGGAACTCGACGAGTTCGTTGCTCGCGTCGCGCGCAACATCGCCGGCCTCGCAGACAACGTCGCCCTGCGCGCGAAGGAGATCTTGGCGCCCGCTCGTCCGCTCGAGGGCTACGAGCGTGAGGAGATCGCCTGGGCCAGCTTGATCGCGGACCCGATCGCCCTCGCGCTCATGGGCAGGGCGCTGGAGCACGGCGCGCAGACCCTGGAGGGCGAGGCCGACCTGGAGCAGCTCATGCGATCCGTGACCCGCTGACGCCGCCCGTAACGGCCCAGTTCGAGCCCGACTTCCTGCCCTTCGCCAGCACTCTGGTGCTGGGCGGTAACGC
>NZ_JBHWZS010000557.1:0-1851 GCF_042728155.1 Streptomyces sp. NPDC060209 | reverse complement strand
GTCCCCACGTGGGGACCGGGGCGCCGTTCGTGTGTCAGAAGCCGCGGGTCCGCTTGGCCGCCCGGCGGGACGGGCCCTCGACCGCGCCCGGCACACGCATGAACAGGCGCGAGATCTCGCTTCCCAGGTTGACCCCGATGGCGATCGCCAGCGCGGTGGCGACAGCGGTGGAGAGCGAGGTGAGACCGGTGTCCAGCTCGTTCTGCGCCACGCCCAGCAGACCGAAGTAGGTCGCCGAACCGGGCAACAGCGGGCCGATCGCGGCCGTGATGTAGGGCAGTGACGAGGTGTAGCGGTAGCGCGAGAACAGCTGGCCGAACAGCCCCACCAGACCGGCCGCGACCGCCGTCGCCGCCACCGGGGAGATCCCGCCGGTGCGGGCCATCGCCCCGTAGATGATCCAGGCCACGCCGCCGTTGAGGGTCACGGCGAGGACAGTGGAGCGTTCCTGCTGGAGCAGGATGGCGAAAGCCAGGGTGAGGGCCATCGAGACGAGGATCTGCAGCACCGGCCGGTCGTTCGGTACGAACCGCGCCTCCGGGTTGAGCTGGGCGCCGAGCTGGACGCCCAGGTAGAGCATCAGCAGCACACCCGCCACGATGCCGATGAAGAAGTACATGACCTCCAGGAGGCGGGCTCCCGCGGTGAGGTAGTAGCCGGTCAGGCCGTCCTGCACCCCGGCGACGAGCGCCCGCCCGGGCAGCAGCGCGAACAGCCCACCGGTGATCACCGCGGAGGGCCGCACATCCGTCGAATGAGTGAGGGTCAGCGCGATGCCCATCGCGGCCGGAGGCATGGCCGCGACCGTGAACTGGTAGAACTCGGGCAGCCCGCGCCCGGCGCAGAGCCAGGCCAGCCGGTCACCGAGCATCGCGCCCGCCGCTGCCACGATGAAGACCAGCACACCACCGCCGACCAGCACCGATGCCGAGCCCGCGAGCAGACCGGCGGCGGCCGTCAGCACCCAGCCCGGGTACGGGTGCCGGTTACGCCGGATCTCGGCCAGGCGCCGGTAGGCCTCCTCCAGCGAGACCTCGACGTGTTCCGCCGAGGTGATGTCGTCGATCAGCCGGAACACGGCAGCCAGTCGGGTGTAGTCGGTGCCCCGGCGGCGCACGGTACGGCTGGCCGTGATGGGGTCGTCGACCAGTGACGGCTGGTACGAGATGGACAGCAGCGTGAAGGTGACCGTCGGTTCGGAGCGGTCGAGCCCGTACGAACGCGTCACCGCGAACATGGCCGCCTCGACGTCCTCGGCGCCCTCGCCGCCCGCGAGCAGCAGCTCACCGATACGGAGCGTCAGGTCGAGCACACGCGGTACCGCGGGCCCCGAGTCGTCGGTCTTCTGCACGCTCTCGGGCGCCGGACGCTCGAACACGGGCATCCGCAGCATCGTGCGCATGCGGTCCTGCCAAGGGGCTTCCTTGGTCAGCCGGACCATCGGGATGCCGTGCGCCGGAGTGAACGCGGGCGGCTGATGCTGCGCCTGGTACCCGCTCGGCGGAACGAAGGCGGACGAGAGCGTGTCTGCTCCCGAACCGCTCCCCGATCCGGAAGCGGAACCCTGGCCCGGGCCCGACGCCGCCGACGGATCGGTGTGCAGGCCGGCCGGAAGAGCGAATTCCGATGTGGGGTGGTCGTCCTCCTGGGGAGCCGTCGGCTGCTCCACACCAGCAGGCGGGACGAAGGCGCTGCGCGCCTCGTCGGACTGGGGCTTCTGGTCCTCGGGACCGCCCTGTTCCGCCACCACTCGACCTCGTTCCTCCTCGACCGCTCGTTACGGGAGCGCTTCTGCCCAGTATGGGCACGGACATGGGCCGCCACACGCAACGGGCGGCGCACCGGTGAAGG
>NZ_JBHWZS010000556.1:0-1880 GCF_042728155.1 Streptomyces sp. NPDC060209 | reverse complement strand
CGCCGACTCCGCCGAGAGCGTGCGTCGACGGCCGTCAGCTGCGCCGGCGGGCAGTGCGACAGGCGCCGGGCCCTGATTCCGCGGCTGACCGGATGCCTGGCCGACTCCGGCGCGACACCACTCGCCATCAGCCGCGACAACTTGGCGCCGCCCCTCCTCACTCCGTTGACCTGCGAAGGCGAAACCCTTGGCTGCTTCGGACCGGCCCCGGCGCCATGCATGGCATCCTCAGGCTTGCCAATGGCGCCACAATGGTGCCACTATTGCGTCATGGACCTCACGCCGTACGTCGAAACACTGCACAGGGAACTGGCGGTGGCCGCCGAAGCCGGAGGTGACGAAGCCCGGGCGCTCGCCGAGCGGCTGACCGCGCCACTGGAGTCGGCCACCCGCCTGACCCTGCTCAGTGTGCTGTCCGCTGCCGTGGACGAAATCACCCGTGAGATCGCCCCCGGTTCGGTGGACGTACGACTGCGCGGCCTCGACCCCGACTTCGTGGTCGTACTGCCGCAGCACGAGGACCGGACAGAACCGCTGGACGCCCCGCCGCCCTCGCCGGCCCCGGCCCCGGTCCCCGCCGACATGGACGAGGGCGGCACCGCCCGCGTCAATCTGCGCCTGCCCGCCCACCTCAAGACCCGCGCCGAAGAGGTGGCGGGCAGCGAGGGCCTCTCGGTCAACGCATGGCTCGTCCGCGTCGTGTCGGCCGCGGTCGACACCGGCGCCGCCGCCCCCCGTACCTCCGGAAAGGCCAGGACCATCGGCCAGAGCTTCACAGGCTGGGTTCATTAATCCTCGGGACGACTCCACCCATACCCCGTCCCACCAGCGGGGCGCCACGAACACCCAAGGACCCAAGAGGACGGGACAGCCATGCCTTCTTTCGACACCCCCCAGCCGATCTCGGTCAACGCCCACGTGGACGCGGGATCCATCCAGTTCGTCGCGGCCGACCGCGCAGACACCATCGTGGACGTGACTCCCCGCGACCCGAAGAAGGACCAGGATGTGCGGGCGGCCGAGCGGAGCGAGGTCTCCTACGCCAGTGGCATCCTGACCGTCAGAACGCCCAAGCAGCGCTATCCCCTCGGGCGTACCGGCACCGTCGACGTGACGGTCGAACTGCCCACGGGCTCGCGCGTCGACGTGACCGGCGCCTGGGCCCAGGTGCTCGGCGCCGGCAGGCTCGGCGAGGTCCGCGTGAAGACCTCGTCCGGTGACGTCCGCCTCGACACGACCGGCCCGCTGAAGCTGACCGCGGCGCACGGCTCGATCAGCGTCGACCGGATCGAGGGCACGGCCGAGATCACCACCAGCTCCGGCAGCCTGCGCGTCGGCACCGTCGACGGTCCCGCCGTCCTGAAGAACTCGCACGGCACCACGACCGTCGGCACCGCGACCGGTGACCTGCGGGTGAGCGGGGCGAACGGCGACATCGACATCACGCGGGCCGAGAGCTCGGTCACCGCCACCACCGCGCACGGCACCTTGCGCGTCGCCCAGGTCGCCCGAGGATCCGTCCAGTTGGAGACCTCCTACGGTGCCATCGAGGTCGGCGTCCGCGAGGGTACGGCCGCCTGGCTCGACGTCAGCTCCGGTCGCGGGCAGGTGCGCAACACGCTCGCCGACTCCCAGCCCCCGGAGGGGACCGAGGACACCGTCGAGATCCGTACCCGGACCCGCTGGGGCAACATCGACATCCGCCGCGCCGGCGCCTGAGAGCCCGCACCCTCTTGAGGGTGGCCGCAGCCGGTCCCCGGGATCGAACATCGCCGGCCCGCCGTGACAGAACGCAACCCCCCACGCGGGGTCGGCCTGCCGATACGGGTGCGGGGTGTAGCAGTTCATGCGGGTGGGGGCGGTGGGGGCGCTGGGGGCGC
>NZ_JBHWZS010000555.1:0-1964 GCF_042728155.1 Streptomyces sp. NPDC060209 | reverse complement strand
GACCGCCTAAGGCACCTTCCCGGCGTGTTCCGGCCGCCCGGCAGGCGGGGCGTCCGGCGGCGCGGGCGCCCCCAGCTCCTGCACGCCGATCACGCGCAGGAGCCGCAGCCGCTCGTACGACTCGCTGCCGGGCTCGGCCGTGTGGATGACCAGGCGCTGCCCGCAGTCCGCCGTGAGCAGCACCTCGCACCCGAGCTCCAGCGGCCCCACCACGGGGTGGAGGAAGCGCTTGAACTCGGCGCGCCGCATCGCCACCCTGTGCTCCGCCCACAGCTTGTCGAACTCCTCGCTGACCGACCGCAGTTCTTTCACCAGCGCGACGAGATGCGGGTCGTCGGGCCGGGAGGCGGACACCGCCCTGAGCTGGGCGACGTGGGAGAGGGACTGGGCCGCATGGTCCTCCGGCGGGAGGAACCGCCGGGCCGTGGGGTCGGTGAACCAGCCGCGGATGACGTTGTGCCCCGGTTCGAACTCCCCTCCGAGCGCGGTCGCCAGCGCGTTCTGCGCGAGCAGTTCACCACGGTCGCTGTAGACCAGCGCGGGTGCGTCGTGCAGCCGGTCGAGGACCATCAGAAGACCGGGGCGCACATGCTGGGTGGGCCCGTCGCCCGTCCTGGGCGGCTCCTCCCCCGCCAGGCGGAAGAGGTGATCGCGCTCGTCGTCCGTGAGCCGCAGCGCCCTGGCCAGCGCGGCGAGCATCTGCCGCGAGGGCCTGGCCCCCCGGCCCTGCTCCAGGCGTGTGTAGTGGTCCACGGACGCGCCCGTCAGCCTGGCGGCCTCCTCCCGCCGTAGACCGGGTGTACGACGCCGCGGGCCGGCCACCAGCCCCACGGCGGCGGGGGCGAGGCGGGCGCGGCATCGGCGCAGGAAGTCGGCGAGTTCGGCACGGTCCGGGTCCATCCCCCCAGCATGGCCCGGGGCGGACGGCGGCTCCAGAGCGTATCCAGGGACTGCCGGTCCCTGGATCAGCACGTCTCTCCCGGGATCGCGGCGCCGGGCCCAGGCTGAGGCCGGCAGGAAATCCACACGGAGGAGACCGGCGATGCGGATTCTGGTGACGGGTGCGACGGGCGAGATGGGGCGGCGGTTCGTACCGCGTCTGATCCGGAGGGCCGCCCCCGGCGACACGGTGCGGGTCGTCGTGCGGGACGAGCGGCGCGGCGTCCCGTTCGCGGCGCTGGGCGCGGAGGTCGTCACGGGCGATCTCCGCGACACGGGCGATATGGGCGAGGCCCTCACGGACACGGACGCCGTCGTGAACATCGCGGCGGCCTTCCGGGACGTCCCGGACGACGAGATGTGGTCCGTCAACCGCGACGCCGCCATCGCCCTGGGGCAGGCCGCCCTCCGGTCGGGCACGAGCAGGTTCGTGCACGTGGGCACGAACCTCGCGTACGGCACGGGGCGCGGCCGTCCGCTGACGGAGGACGACCCGACGGTGCCTGGCGGCCCCAAGTGGGGGGCGTACGCGCAGTCGAAGGCGGGGGCCGACGACGGCCTGCTCGCCCTGCACCGGGAGCACGGGCTGGACGTGCGGATCGCCGTCCTGCCGTTCGTCTACGGCGACGGTGACCCGCACCTCACGGAGGCGATGAGCTGGGTGGGCGGCTGGGCGGCGACACAGCGGCTGGCGATGGTGCACCACGCGGATGTGGCCCAGGGGCTGCTGCGCCTGCTGTACGCGCGCGAGGTGGCGGGCCGCCGCTACAACATCTGCGACGACGCCCCGGTGACGGCGGTTGACCTGCACCAGCTGAACGGGGTGCCGGTGCCGCCGGAGCTGGCGGACCGCACCGATCCCGATCCCTGGTACGGCCAGATGTCGACGCTGCGGATCCGGGACGAGCTGGGCTTCCGGCCGCTGTATCCGTCGGTCTGGACGGCCCGGGACGCGGGGGCTCTCTGAACGGACCGGCCCGGAATGGAAACCGCCTCCCGGCCGGCGGGGGGAGCCGGTCGGGAGG
>NZ_JBHWZS010000554.1:0-1984 GCF_042728155.1 Streptomyces sp. NPDC060209 | reverse complement strand
CCTTCGGGACTCTGCCGGAACCGGTTACTCCTTCGTGGCGCCGTCCGCGCCCTCGTCGGGACCGTCGGTGCCCTTCGCGGGGCTGCCAGCGCCCTTCTCGGGGCTGTCGGTGCCGGCGGCCGGGGTGCTGCCGGCTTCGGGCTCCTCCGTGTCGGACGGAGCGTCCGTCGGGGTCGCCCCGGCGCCGTCCGCGTCCAGGAGCCTGGTCAGCTGCCGGCCGACGATCCGCTTGAACTTGCGCTGCTGCGGCCTCGTCCGGTCCAGGACCGCGACCTCGAGGCGTTCGGCGGGGATCTCCCGCTCGTTGCCGTTGGCCTCACGGGACAGCGCCTGCACGGCCAGCTTCAGCGCCTCGGCGAGCGACATCCCGTCGCGGTGGCGCTGGTCGAGGAAGCTGCTGATCTGCTCGGCGTTCCCGCCGACCGCGACCGAGCCGTGCTCGTCCACGATCGAGCCGTCGTGCGGCAGCCGGTAGATCTGGTCGCCCTCGGGCCCGGCGCCGACCTCCGCGACCACCAGTTCCACCTCGTACGGCTTCTCGGCCGCACTGGAGAAGATGGTGCCGAGCGTCTGCGCGTAGACGTTGGCCAGCCCACGGGCCGTCACGTCGTCGCGGTCGTAGGTGTATCCCCGCAGATCGGCGTAGCGGACTCCGCCGATACGGAGGTTCTCGTACTCGTTGTACTTGCCGGCGGCGGCGAAGCCGATCCGGTCGTAGATCTCGCTGAACTTGTGCAGCGCGCGGGACGGGTTCTCGCCGACGAACACAATGCCGTCGGCGTACTGCAGCACAACCAGGCTGCGACCACGGGCGATGCCCTTCCGGGCGTATTCCGCCCGGTCGGCCATGGCCTGCTGGGGTGAGACATAGAACGGCGTCGACACCGGCTATCCGTCCCTTTCTGTCAGTGACGAGTGCATCGGAGAAGCATCGGGCCGGTCAGAGCAGCGCGGCGCGGGGGCCGTCGGGCTGCTCGAGCCGGCGCTCCAGGATCGCGCGTGCGATCTCCGAGGATTCCGTGTCGTTCAGCTTGCGGAAGCCCTCGTCGGTGATGACGGTGACGATCGGATAGATCCGGCGGGCCACGTCCGGACCACCGGTCGCCGAGTCGTCGTCGGCCGCGTCGTACAGCGCCTGCACGACCAGGGTGAGTGTCTGCTCCTCCGTCAGGTCGTCGCGGTACAGCTTCTTCATCGACCCGCGCGCGAACACGGAGCCGGAGCCTGTGGCCGCGTAGCCGTGTTCCTCGGAACGCCCGCCGGTGACGTCGTACGAGAAGATCCGGCCCTTCTCGCGGTCGACGTCGAAGCCGGCGAACAGCGGGACGACCGCCAGGCCCTGCATGGCCATCGCCAGATTGCCGCGGATCATCGTGGAGAGCCGGTTGGCCTTGCCCTCCAGGGAGAGCGTGGCGCCCTCGACCTTCTCGAAGTGTTCCAGCTCCAGCTGGAACAGCTTGACCATCTCCACGGCGAGACCCGCCGTGCCTGCGATCCCCACCGCCGAGTACTCGTCGGCCGGGAACACCTTCTCGATGTCGCGCTGCGCGATCATGTTCCCCATGGTCGCCCGCCGGTCACCGGCGAGCACCACTCCACCGGGGAACGAGGCCGCGACGATGGTCGTGCCGTGCGGCGCCTCGATGGCGCCCTTCAGCGGCGGCAGGCTGCGGTTGCCGGGAAGGATCTCGGGTGAGTGGTCGGACAGGAAGTCCATGAACGAGGACGATCCCGGCGTCAGGAAGGCAGCTGGTAGACGCCCGGTGCTACGAGTGTTGGCTTCCACGCGTTTCCCTCCAGGTATGCGATGGCCCTGCGCAAGGAGTCAGGATCATCCCCAACTTGCCGATGGCCGGATTGCAGTTGAAGCACTACGCCACGGACCCTACCCGCACTGTGACGGTGATCAACATGATCCCGGCTGCGGAAGCGCCCTCCCCTGATGCCCGTGCACGGACGAGGGCGTCCCGCGGAGGGCGCCGGC
>NZ_JBHWZS010000553.1:0-2003 GCF_042728155.1 Streptomyces sp. NPDC060209 | reverse complement strand
CATTCCGCCGGAACCGTGTCACGCGGTGGGCGGGTGGACCGTGGTGATGCCGGCGAGGATGAGAGCGATCCCCGCGAGGAACTCCGCCCGGTCGTCATGGGCACGCATCTGATCCGCGACGGCCCGGGTGAACGGGTAGTCGTCGGGGTCGAGCTCTTTCCATGCCTTCGACGCGGCGTCGAGGAACTCGCCGCGGTCCACGTCGGGCCCGGCAGCGCGGCCGTTCACGGCGTTCTGGCCGGCGGCTCCGAGGATGTAGTGCATCAACGCGGAAGCCGCGGTGAACTGGCTGCTCACGGGCACGCCCAGCGCGCTGACCTGCCGGCCGATGCTTTCGAGGATCCGCGGCGTCACCGACCGCGAAGGGCTGCGGGAGAGCTGCGTGGCGAGCTGTGCGGCGAGCCAGGGGTGTTCGTCGATCGCGTCGAACAGGCCGAGCGCGACAGCGCGGATCCCGTCCTGCGGCGATGCCGGAGGCTCGACGGGTCCGATGGCCAGAGCGGAGGCGACGACGGCCTCCGTCGCGGCGTCGAGCAGCTCGCCCTTGTTCGCCACATGCCAGTAGATCGCCCCGGGACCGGTGGCAAGGCGCTCGGTCAGCACGCGGAACGTCAGTCCGCCCTCACCCGCCGCGTCGAGCAGCTCGACGGCGGCGTCGATGATGCGCTCGCGGCTGAGCGCGTCCGTACGTCGCTCCGATTTGCGCGCCCGTGGTGACATGCCGCCATTTTGACATGTCTGGAGCGCTGTTCCAACATGGGGATTGGAACGTCATTCCATAGAGTTCGGCCGGGCCGCTCCGGCGGCCTCGGTCCCGAAGGAGCCACCATGGAAACCCCCGTCACGATCATCGGCGCCGGCCTCGGCGGCCTCACACTCGCCCGCGTCCTGCACATCCACGGCATCCCGGCCACGGTCTACGAGGCGGAGGCCTCGCCGGCGGCGCGATCACAGGGCGGGATGCTCGACATCCACGACGACAACGGCCGTCCGGCCCTGCAGGCGGCGGGCCTGATGGACGAGTTCCGCGGCCTCGTCCTGGAGGGCCGCGAGGCGACGCGGGTCCTCGCCTCGGACGGGACCGTTCTGTTCGACGATGACAGCCCGCGTGGGCGCCCCGAGGTGCTGCGCGGCGAGCTGCGGCGGATCCTGCTCGACTCGCTCCCTGCCGGTACCGTCCGGTGGGGGCACAAGGTCAGCGGTGTCCGCTCCCTCGGTGGGGGCCGTCACGAGGTGACCTTCGCCGACGCCGCCACCACCGTCACGAACCTGCTGGTCGGCGCGGACGGCGCGTGGTCACGGGTCCGGCCTCTGCTCTCCGACGCGACACCCGAGTACGTCGGCAGGTCGTTCGTCGAGACCTACCTGTTCGACAGCGACACCCGGCACCCGGCCAGTGCGAAAGCGGTCGGCGGCGGGTCGCTGTTCGCGCTCGCGCCGGGAAAGGGGATCCAGGCCCACCGGGAGAGCGGCGGGACCCTCCACACCTACGTGGCGCTCTCCGAGTCGCAGGACTGGTTCGCCGCGATCGATTTCACGGACTCCGCTGCGGCGACCTCACGGATCGCGCAGGAGTTCGAGGGCTGGGCGCCGGAGCTCACCGCACTGATCACCGACGGTGAGACCGCACCGGTCCTGCGCACCCTCAGCGCTCTGCCGGTCGGCCACCGGTGGGACCGGGTGCCGGGGGTGACCCTGCTCGGCGACGCCGCCCACCTCTCGGCCCCGAACGGCGAAGGCGCCAACCTGGCCATGTACGACGGCGCCGAACTCGGCGCGGCCCTCGCCGCGCACCCCGGTGACGTCGAGGCCGCTCTCACCGAGTACGAGCAGGCCATGTTCCTCCGCAGCGCCGCGGCCGCCGCCGATGGTGCCGAACTCCATGAGCTCCTCTTCGGCGACGGCACGCCCCACAGCCTGATCGACATGTTCACCGGGCACGAGTAGCCGCAGGGCATGCGCCGCCGGGTGCCGTACGACGCCGCCCCTGCCCGGAGGTCCGG
>NZ_JBHWZS010000552.1:0-2022 GCF_042728155.1 Streptomyces sp. NPDC060209 | reverse complement strand
TTATGTTTATAAGAGACAGGACCCCGCACGCACAGCCCACCCCACGCAGGACCCCGCCCGCAGTGGTGCCCCCGTCCGCCGCCGGAGGGGGGCACCTCGTGTCCTCTCAGACCTGCGGCTTCAGCGCCGGCCCGAGCGAGGCGAACTTCTCCTTGCTGATCACCCGGCGCGGCGGCCAGGTGATGTTCTCCGGCGGCCAGCTCTGGCCCGTCTTCTTCAGGAACCAGGCCGGCGGCTCGTACATCGGCGGCTCGTAGCCCTCAGGAAGAGCGGTCTTCCAGGTCAGGCCCTCGGTCCGCTTCTCGAACTCCTCCTTGACGCCCCGCAGCAGCTCCGGCTTGACCAGGAGGTCGACAGCCGTCGCGGCCAGGTAGGCGGCGGCGGCCCCGATCGCCGCGTGGGCGGGTGCCGATCCCGCGCAGGAGGCGGTCGACCAGGTGTGCATCTTCGAACCGATGGGGGCCACGGCCGCACCCATGGAGACGGTCGGAACCTGCCAGCTGATATCGGCCACATCGGTGGAACCGCCGCCCATGAACACCGGGTTGGGCGGTGCCAGCTCACCGATCTTGTCGTGCAGACCGCTCTCCGGCAGTCCCAGCGAGCTCTGGAGCTCCTTGGCGAGGCGCTGGGCGTCCTCGGAGAACACCGGGGGCCCGATCTGCCGCATGTTGTCGTACATCAGCTCGGCGAACGCCTTCGAGGGGAGCTGGTTCCAGCACGCCGACGTGATCCGGTGCTGCACCGACGTACGGCTGGCGGTCGCGGCCGCCTTCGAGACGGCGATGACCTTGTCCAGCAGGGAAGTGACCCGCTCGACGCTGCCCTCGCGGACGTAGTAGGAGATCTCCGCGATCTCCGGTGTCACATTGGGGATGTCCCCGCCGTTGTTGATCACCCAGTGCAGCCGAGCCGAGGGGGCCATGCTCTCCTCGCGGAGGAACTCCGACATGGTCGCCATCATCACGGCCGCGTCCAGCGCGCTCTTGTTCCCGAGTGGGGTGCCTCCGTGGCCCGCGACGCCGAGGAAGGTGAAGGTGACGGCCGTCATCGCGTTCGAGGTGCCCCAGCCGGTCGCGTTGCCGGTGGAGGGGTGCCAGTCGAGGAAGGCGTCGAGGCCGTCGTAGACGCCCTTGCTGACGGCGTACGTCTTGCCGATCAGCTGCTCCTCGGCGGTGGAGCCGAAGAACTTCACGGTCACATCGAGCTTGTGGCGCCGGGACGCCTCCGCGACGGCCGCCGCGGCTGCCGCCGCCGCGGTCCCGAGCGCGCAGTGTCCGCAGCCGTGACCGGCCCCGTAGCCCGGGGCGAAGGGGTCGTGGACGTACTCCTTCGGGTCGTGCTCGCCCACCCCCTTGTTCTGGGACAGGCCGGGAAGGGCGTCGTACTCACCGCTGAAGCCGATGACCGGGCCGCCCTTGCCCCGGGTGTACGTGGCCGTGAAGGCGGTCGGGAAGCCGGCCGTGCCGAACTCCACGTCGAAGCCCGCCTTGCGCAGGAAATCGGCCTCAGCGAGGGAGGAGTTCCACTCCCGCAGGCTCAGCTCCGCGTGCTCCCAGATCTCGTCGTTCAGCCCGTTGATCCGGGACGCGTTCCGCTCGATCCAGCCGAGTGCCGTCCGCTTGGCCGCCGAGTCCTGGGCGAGCCCTCCGGGCGGGGTGTACGCGGCGGCGTCCACCGCGGCACCGGCGGCCTCGTCCGAGGCCGCCGCCATGGCCGGATCCGCTGCCGCACCCATCGCCGTGGTGGCGATTCCGGCGGCCCCGAGCATCTGCATGATCCGGCGGCGGCTCAGCCCGTCGCCTGTGTGTACCGCGTGGTCGTGGTCGCTGGGGTCGTGCAGGTCGCACACGGGCGCCTCCGGTCCGATGGCATGTACAAGTACAGTGCCCGGCACTCTCCATTCCGGATGTTGCCAAGTCAATAGGGCTGCATATCCGCGGAGTTACACGCTCCGCCACCGGCACCGAAGGAGGCGTTCGGTGCGGGCGGACCGGGCCGCACGGGTGCGGGACGCAGCCG
>NZ_JBHWZS010000551.1:0-2049 GCF_042728155.1 Streptomyces sp. NPDC060209 | reverse complement strand
GGACCGGCGCAGGGCTTCAAGCAGGATGTCGGCCCGCCGGCGGACGAAGGGTGCACAACACCCGTCCGCAGTCATGGCCGATGACCCCGCACGTCCGGGCCCGACGGAGAACGCCGCCCCGGACGCTCGAATTGAACATGCACAACCGGCCGACGTGGGCTGTGCGGTGATCAGCCGTCAGCCTCGCCGGTTCGCCGTTGCGACCGCGGCATGGAGCAGCAACACCAGCATGTGAAGACGAATGGGGACACGAACATGAGACGACCAGTAGCGCTGCGACTCAACGCCGCACTGGCCACGATGGCCGTGGCGGCCGCGACCGGTGTCGTGCTGTCGATGCCGGAGGCGGCGTCGGCGGCGGTGACCGGCAGTGCCACCGGCTATGCGACTCAGAACGGCGGTACCACCGGCGGTGCCGGCGGGACGACGGTGCGGGCCACCACGGGCACCGCGATCCACGAGGCCCTGTGCGGCCGGGCCAGCAGCAGCACCCCGATCACCATCGAGGTCGAGGGCACGATCAACCACGGCAACACCGCCAAGGTCTCGGGCGACAGCTGCAACACCGCCGCCGGTGTGATCGAGCTCAAGCAGATCAGCAACGTCACGATCGTCGGCGTCGGCAGCGGTGCCGTCTTCGACCAGCTGGGCATCCACATCCGCCAGTCCAGCAACATCATCATCCAGAACGTGACCGTCAAGAACGTCAAGAAGTCCGGCTCGCCCACATCCAACGGCGGTGACGCCATCGGCATGGAGAGCGACGTCCGCAACGTCTGGGTCGACCACACCACTCTCGAGGCGTCGGGCGGTGAGTCGGAGGGGTTCGACGGCCTCTTCGACATGAAGGACAACACCCAGTACGTCACGCTGTCCTACAGCACCCTGCGCAACTCCGGCCGTGGCGGCCTGGTCGGATCCAGCGAGACCGAGCTCTCGAACGGCTACATCACGTACCACCACAACCTGTACGAGAACATCGACTCGCGCGCGCCCCTGCTGCGTGGCGGCATCGCGCACATCTACAACAACTACTACGTGAAGCTCAACGAGTCCGGAATCAACTCCCGGGCCGGTGCGCGCGCCAAGGTCGACAACAACTACTTCAAGGACTCCAAGGACGTCCTGGGTACGTTCTACACCGACGCGGCCGGATACTGGCAGGTCAGCGGCAACACCTTCGACAACGTCACCTGGTCCGCCCCGGGCAGCGAGAACAACCCCGCCGGGCCCGACCCGAAGTCGAACACCACCGTCAGCATCCCCTACTCCTACACCCTGGACAACGCGAGCTGTGTCCCGGCGATCGTGGGCGCGACGGCCGGTGCCAACAAGGGCCTGAAGGTGTCGGACGGCAGCTGCTCGCCGCAGACGCCGTCCCCCACGCCGACTCCGGATCCCACGGACCCGACGCCGGACCCGACGGACCCGACACCCGACCCCACCCAGCCCAGCGGGACCAACCTCAGCATCGGCGCCGGTTCCGACGGCTCCAGCAAGGCGAGCGGGGTCAGCTACGGCAGCGTGCGGGACGGTGACGTGAGCACCTACTGGTCGCCGGCCGGCTCGACCGGTTCCATCTCGATCAAGTGGGGAACCGCAACTTCCATCTCCAAGATCAACATTCGTGAGGCGTCGGGTTCCACCGGCAGCATCGGATCCTGGAGGGTCGTCAACGGTGACACCGGCGCCGTCCTGACCTCCGGCAGCGGGGCGGGCGTCATCGCGGTCCCCCAGACCTCGCTGAAGAAGATCACCTTCGAGATCACCGGCTCCACCGGGACGCCGAAGGTCGCCGAATTCGAGACGTACGCCGGATAGCGGCTCGGTCCCGGCATCCGTCCGGGGCCGGCGTCGCCCCGGACTCCTCCGGGGCGCCGGAAACGCACGCTGCGGCAGGGCCATGACCGAGGCCTGCCGCTGATCACCCGGACGGGGGGCGGCGCTATCGGCGGCCCCCCGGAGCCAGTGGCGGAGGGCGACCCCCCCCGGCCCCGCGGCACCCCGCCCCCGCCCGCCCGCGCCCCGTCCCAGAACCCCGGCCCCGCC
>NZ_JBHWZS010000550.1:0-2069 GCF_042728155.1 Streptomyces sp. NPDC060209 | reverse complement strand
GACCGGCCCGGCCGGCCGGGCGCGTGGGGCCCGGCGTACCGGACCCCCGGCCGGCCGGGCCGGAGTCGGGATGAACTTAACAGCCTCGCAATATCTTGCGTAAGACCTTGCAGGAAGAAATCTACGGGATTTCGGGGATGTGATCGGGATGTAATCGCGTCGTGTCCAGGGGGTTGACCAGGGCAGGTCAGGCTCGTACGGTCTGCGGCACACAGGGTTTTGCATCCTTGCTGCAAGAACCTTCATGAGCCTTGAGGGCACGGCGCGTTGCCATGTGAGGCTGCTCCGCCATCCCCGCACTTCCCCCACCGCAGGAGGAACGTCATGGCACGCAGGCCCTTGTCCGGCGCGCTCGCCCTCACCATGGGCGCCGCCGTGCTCGCCGTCCCCGCAGGGCTCGGCGCCGCCGGTACGGCCCAGGCCGCGCCGCCCGGCGAGAAGGACGTCACCGCGGTGATGTTCGAGTGGAAGTTCGCCTCCGTGGCCCAGGCGTGCACGGGCAGCCTCGGGCCCGCCGGTTACGGCTTCGTCCAGGTCTCACCGCCGCAGGAGCACATCCAGGGCGGCCAGTGGTGGACCTCGTACCAGCCCGTCAGCTACAAGATCGCCGGCCGCCTCGGCGACCGTACGGCCTTCGCGAACATGGTCAGCACGTGTCACGCCGCGGGCGTCAAGGTCATCGCCGACTCCGTCATCAACCACATGTCGGCCGGATCCGGCACCGGCACGGGCGGCTCCTCGTACTCCAAGTACGACTACCCGGGCACCTACTCCGTCAGCGACATGAACGACTGCCAGTCGCAGATCAACAACTACGGCGACCGGGCGAACGTCCAGAACTGCGAACTGGTCGGCCTCGCCGACCTGGACACCGGCGAGGACTACGTACGCGGCAAGATCGCCGGTTACCTCAACGACCTGCTGTCCCTCGGCGTCGACGGCTTCCGCATCGACGCCGCCAAGCACATGCCGGCCGCCGACCTCGCGAACATCAAGTCCCGGCTGAGCAACACCGGCGTGTACTGGAAGCACGAGGCGATCTACGGGGCGGGGGAGGCCGTCTCGCCCTCCGAGTACCTCGGCAGCGGCGACGTCCAGGAGTTCCGCTACGGCCGCAGCCTCAAGCAGGTCTTCAACAACGAGAACCTCGCCAACCTCAAGAACTTCGGCGAGGGCTGGGGCTTCATGGAGTCCGGCAAGTCCGCGGTCTTCGTCGACAACCACGACACCGAGCGCGGCGGCGACACCCTGAACTACAAGGACGGCGCCAACTACACCCTGGCGAGCGTCTTCATGCTGGCCTATCCCTACGGCTCCCCGGACGTCCACTCCGGCTACGAATGGTCCGACAAGGACGCCGGTCCGCCCAATGGCGGCCAGGTGAACGCCTGCTACAGCGACGGCTGGAAGTGCCAGCACGCCTGGCGCGAGATCTCCTCCATGGTCGGCTTCCGCAACGCCGCCCGCGGCCAGGCCGTCTCGAACTGGTGGGACAACGGCGGCGACCAGATCGCGTTCGGCCGGGGCTCCAAGGCGTACGTCGCCATCAACCACGAGGGCTCCTCGCTGAGCCGTACGTTCCAGACGTCGCTGCCCGCCGGCGACTACTGCGACGTCCAGTCCGGCAACGGCGTCACGGTCAACGGTTCCGGACAGTTCACCGCCACCCTCGGTGCCAACACCGCCCTCGCCCTGCACACCGGCGCGCGCACCTGCACGGGCGGCGGCACGAACCCCGACCCCGGCACCGGCGATTCCGGTGTCTCCTTCGGTGTCAACGCCACCACCCAGCTCGGCCAGAACATCTACGTCACCGGCAACCAGGCCGCGCTCGGCAACTGGGCGCCCGGCAGCGCGCTGAAGCTCGACCCGGCCACCTACCCCGTCTGGAAGCTCGACGTCGCACTGCCCGCCGGCACCGCGTTCGAGTACAAGTACCTCCGCAAGGACGCGAGCGGCAACGTCACCTGGGAGAGCGGTGCCAACCGCACCGCCACCGTCCCGTCCTCCGGAAAGGTCACGCTGACCGCTGACGTCTGGCGCAGCTGACCCCACTCATGGGCGGGCCG
>NZ_JBHWZS010000549.1:0-2141 GCF_042728155.1 Streptomyces sp. NPDC060209 | reverse complement strand
GCGGCACCCGGTGTGGGTGCCGCCCTCCGCCACGTCTGCCCTATCGCCGGTGCATGGCCAGGCCGCCCCCGGTGGCGGTGCAGACCGCCGCCGCAGTGGAGCCGAGGGCCACTGCGGCCTCCGGGCGGTCGGTCAGGGCCAGGACGACGACGCCGGCCATGGACAGCACGCCGACTAACAGGATCGACCAGCCCATCCACTTCGAGTGACAGTCCTCTCGGGTACCGTCAGAACGAGTGCCGGAAACGGGCGCATCAGGGACTGCCATGGGGCCTCTTCTCTCTACAGCGGGATCGGACGGACCCATCGGCGGACACGAGGGAGATCGTCGTACGGCCTGCTTGCCGGCCGCCGTACGGCGTCTCCCTCGGTCGTTGCCGGGGCCTGTCAAAACCTTACGGGTGGGTACCGACAAACAAGACGCCCCAACAATTTGGGGCCAGTTGACCGCTTGGGCTCCATACAGCACGGCACTGACACCGTCCATGCAGGTCAGGGCCTTGCGGAAGCTGCTTTCCTGCTAGTTCCGCACATGGGTGTCCTTGCGCCGGCGGAACCGACGTGGAGTTGAGGACGTGCCCTCAGCCCAGCGGATGACCTGCGGGATTGCGTTGTCGCAGCACTGAGGCCCTGCACAGCAGGAGCACGGCGCTGAACGTGTCTATGACGACGTTGTTGGCGTACTCGACGTACCAGAGTCACGGCATCCATCCGCAAGATAGAGGGCGCTCCCTTCGCCGAACTTGCCACCGACATTCAGCTGATCACCGCGAGGAGGACGACGCAACGATGCTGCTCCGGCCGCCGGCCGCGAGGTGTTCCAGCTCCGAAGCCATAGAACACCGATGCGCAAGCGAAGGGGAAGCCGAGGAGTGTTGCCTCCCTGTTGCCTCTTTCGCCGCACGAGCTTGAGCAGGGGGAGGTCGGGGTCTTGCCGTCGACGTACATCAGGTTCACCCCCGTAGCCCGGCTGTCCATGTCCAGCTCGGCCACCTTGCGCTTCTCGACGTTCCGGTTGGCGGAGCAGCGGAAGTTGTAGAAGACGTTCTTGATGTTGTCGATCTTGGTCCTCTTGTACTTACCGAGGGGGTGACGGCATAGATCTCGGCCTGCGCCGAGTTCCCGACCCGTCGGCATTGGCGTCGACCTTGACTTCGATGTCGCCCTAGAGGTCGACGGGGTCGCCGACACGGTTTCGTGGGCCGAACGACAGAAGTCGTTGTCCTTGAGGAAGAGCAACCCCTTCTTGTAGAAGACGTTCTTGATGTGCTCGATCAGCCCGGCGAAGGTGACGACCGACGACCTTGATGACAGGCACAGAAGCAGAACCCATGCCGGGCTCCTCCTTCGCAAGGCGGTCGAACTTGAGCGGCGACGCGACGTGCTTGCGGAAGGTGCACTCGATGTACAGAACGTCCACCTTCACCGCCCGGTCCACCTCCGCCTCCACCATCGGCGCCGCTCTTCTGCGTCGTCGTTGAGCAGGATGCCCTTGCGCACCGAAGCGGCACCCGCAGCCTCCGGCTGAGCCTCGTCTTCCGCTCCTCCGGGCAGGACCTGACCACCACCGGCACCTACATCGAAATGACCTCCCGACTGACCGAACCCATCCTGCTGGGCCTCGCGGTCCGCAACCGCGTCAAGCGCTGACCACCCCACAGCGCTGCTGGGCGTGGTCGCGAAGAAAACCGGGCCGCGCTGCGCCGGCTTCAGGGTGGCGTCGGCCGGTGGCCGCCACAGGCGGGTTATGGATGGCTATTCGCCGGTTTACCGGTTTTGGTGAAAGTGTGTCAGAACCGCTGTGTGGCGCGGTAGCGTCGCAGGTCACGCAGTCTGCTCCCCGCACACGCGGGGATGGTCCCCCGTCCTCGTCGGTGTCCGCCGGTTTCCGCCCCTGCTCCCCGCACACGCGGGGATGGTCCCGACACGCTCGTCCAGCGCCTGGTGCTGAACCTCTGCTCCCCGCACACGCGGGGATGACCCCCACTGGTCTGCCTGGCAGGTCGAGGAGTCCGCCTGTTCCCCGCGCGTGCGGGGATGGCCCCTGGGCCTGGCCCATGGGGGGTCGTACCCGGCGTGCTCCCCGCGCCCGCGGGAATGGTCCCTACTGGATCGGCTACTCCTTCCCAGCCCAGTTGTGG
>NZ_JBHWZS010000548.1:0-2149 GCF_042728155.1 Streptomyces sp. NPDC060209 | reverse complement strand
CCCTGGCGAGCCCGAAGCCTTTTGCCTGCGCCTTCGGCGCGCACCGGCAAAAGGGTTGTCGGCCCTGCGCCTTCGGCGCGCACCGGGCCGACAAGCACGCGTCGCGCCGTGCGGCCTCCTGGGTCACGCCCCGGAAGCACAACGCGAAAGGCGCTTTCAGTGACCCCACTTTCATGCCCGCATTGCGGCGGCCTCTCGGCCTACCGCATTCGGCCCGACGGCCTGTTCGGGTGCCCCGAATGCGGCAACCTCCTCGACCGCCGCGATATCGACCTCGACGGGTTCGAGGTCTGGGTCGTCGATGAGACCGGAACCCTCGGCAAGGTGCAGGACCCCACCGAGGCCCGCGAACGGCTTCACGAGTACCTCGACGAGTACCTCGACGAGCCCCTCGACTCCTATTTCGAGGCGAGCATCCTCAACGCCTTTGAGTGGGCCGTCGCCGACGTCCTCGACGCCATGAACGCCGGTCTCCGCATCCCTGAAATGGAGAGCACCAAGTGAGCAACGGATTCCGATTCCAGCTCGGCACTCCGGACCAGGAATGCCGATACCCCGTCCGCCTCGACGGACTGCACATCGGCCGCATTTACCGTTGGCACGGCGCTTGGTACGCCGTCCCGGCGGGACACTCGGAAGAAATCCGAGTTGCTGCCGGAAGCGCAGGAAAGGAACTCGCCGCCGGGTACCTCGTCGCAATGTACGACCTGCGGCAGATCACGCCGCAGGACGAGAACGAGGACGAGGCCGCTACGCCGCGCGAATTGGTCGGCCCGGTGCCGCTCCTGCACCCTCGAATGCCCGCAACGCCCCGAAACACCGAGGCCGCGCATAAGGCAATGGCCGGACTCGCGGAATTCCTTTGGACTCCGCTCGGCGGTTACCCGGGTGCGGATAACCCGTGGTTCGTCCGTTGCGAACTCTGCGGATGGCAGGGCCCCCGCTATTGGTCCCACTTGCGCGGGCGCAATGGAAACCCGCCCTCGGCATTTCGGCACCCCGGATGCCTCGACGCGGAAAAGGTCCGCGCCGCAATCACCGTCTACGGCAAGTGAAAGGCAGAGAAATGACGGACCTTTACGCGGACGGTGCCGCCGAGGCCAACAGGACCCGCGCGCACTGGGCACTCACGGCCCTGGAAGCGTTCGGCAAGGAGACCGGGCAAAACTACGTTGACGGCACCCTCGACGTGGGCGACGACGTTCTCAGGGAATTGGGCGGCGACCTCCTCGCCGACCTGTTCCACCTCGCCCGCCTCAACGGCTGCGCCCCTGAACTCGTCATCGACGCGGGCCTCATGCACTTTGAGGCCGAGCTCGACGAGGAGCGGGCCGAGGAAATCGAGCCCTACATCGAAAGGGCCAAGGCCGCAGGGGTCGAGCTCTCGCCCGGTGACTTCAAGTGGGACGAGGACCGGCCGACCCTCGACGGGATGGAACCCGCCGACTGGCTCGACCACATGACGGACTGACAGAACGGCCTAGGTAACGACTAGGCAACAGAAAAAGGGTGACCGGTGAATGGTCACCCTTTTTCCATGCCTAAATGCGCGGCCAATCGACAGCCCTTCGGGCTGGGCCGCCTCTATGTGGCCTTCGGCCACGGGCGGCCTGGTCCCGCTTCGCGGGCCCGAAAGGAAACCCGCCCCCCTAAGTGGCCTTCGGCCACGGGGCGGAAAAGACCCGGCCCTATCGGGCCGCCGCTATCGCGGTGGGCCCCTTTAAGGCGCTTCGCGCCGGGGCCCGCCCCTGCGGGGCAGAGGAAAACGGCCTACGGCCGTTTAGAAAAAGGGGGCTAAGGTATTCTCATAAAGCCAGCGAATTACTCGGAAAGGGCACTCAATAAAGAGGCGACCACTACACTTGACAAAGAATTGCGTAAGCCTTATGGTGGGGAACCTAAAGAAATTCGATAAAGGGAGGTGAGGGAAATAGAAACCAAGTTCGAGGGAAACGGAACCGACAAGGCCACCCCCACCCCTCCTAGCCAGCCTAGCCGCGAAGCGGCAAAAGCCCAGGTCAGAGGCCGCGAAGCGGCCCGAGAAACCCCCACAACCGCCGTGAAACGGCGGTCAGGCTCCGCGAAGCGGAGCCCTCGACGGCGTGAAACGCCGTCAGGGGATCGGCGAAGCCGATCCCTGGTGGTAGGC
>NZ_JBHWZS010000547.1:0-2183 GCF_042728155.1 Streptomyces sp. NPDC060209 | reverse complement strand
GTGCCGCGGACACCCGCGGCACAGGGGCCCGGTTCGTTATCAAGCGGCGGCCTGTTGCCTCTTACGCGACGGTCCCACGCGCTCTACTCTGATCACCACCCGTTAGTTACTCGCCAGTTAAACAAGCAGGTCGAGCGGGAACGAGAAGCAGGACATTCAAGCAGCAGCACCCATAAGCCGGTCGTAGCAATGCCGCAGGCCCGGAGGACGTCGTGAGCGACACACAGACCTTGATCGATAGCCGACCGCCCTCGGTGGCGACTCTCTTCATCGACCGCGTGGCGGCCACACCGGACGGTGAGGCGTACCGCTACCCGGTGCCGGCCGCCTCGGGCCAGGGCCCGGACGACTGGAAGTCACTCACCTGGGCGCAGGCCGCCGAGCGGGTCCACGCCATCGCGGCCGGTCTGATCGCTCTGGGTGTCCAGCCGGAGGAGCGTGTCGCGCTCGCCTCGTCCACCCGCGTCGAGTGGATCCTCGCCGACCTCGGCGTGATGTGCGCGGGCGCGGCGACCACGACGATCTACCCCTCCACGAACACCGAGGAGTCCGCCTTCATCCTGGCCGACTCCGACAGCCGCGTGCTGATCGCCGAGGACGCCGCCCAGCTGGCGAAGGCCCGGGAGAACAGGGCCGAGCTGCCTGAACTGGCGCATGTCGTCGTCATCGATCCGGCCGGCGCCGAGCCGGTGGAGGGCGACCCCGAGGGCTGGGTCCTCTCATTGGCCGAGCTCGAGGCCCGGGGCACCGAATACCTGGTGAAGAACCCGGACGCGATCACCGACCGGGTCGCCGCCATCACCCCCGACCAGCTGGCGACCCTGATCTACACCTCGGGCACCACGGGCCGTCCCAAGGGTGTACGGCTGCCGCACGACAACTGGTCGTACATGGCCAAGGCGACCGTGGCGACCGGCCTGATCACCGCGGGCGACGTCCAGTACCTCTGGCTGCCACTCGCGCACGTCTTCGGCAAGGTGCTCACGTCCGGCCAGATCGAGGTCGGTCACGTCACGGCCGTCGACGGCCGCGTCGACAAGATCATCGAGAACCTCCCGGTGGTCCAGCCGACCTACATGGCCGCTGTTCCCCGGATCTTCGAGAAGGTCTACAACGGGGTCGCGGCCAAGGCACGGGCCGGCGGCGGCGCCAAGTACAAGATCTTCCAGTGGGCGGCCGGCGTCGCCCGCGAGCACGCCACGGTGTCGCAGGACAACTTCCGGCGCACGGGCAAGGCCTCCGTGCCGTTCGCGCTCGGCGCCAAGCACAAGGTCGCCGACACCCTCGTCTTCGCGAAGATCCGTGAGGCCTTCGGCGGACGGCTCCGCGCCTGCGTCTCCGGCTCCGCGGCCCTGGCCCCCGACATCGGCCTCTTCTTCTCCGGAGCGGGCATCCACATCCTGGAGGGCTACGGCCTGACCGAGTCCAGCGCCGCCTCCTTCGTCAACCCGGGCGAGGCCTACCGCACCGGCACCGTCGGCAAGCCGCTCCCCGGCACCGAGGTCCGGATCGCGGACGACGGCGAGATCCTGCTGCGCGGCCCCGGGCTGATGGAGGGCTACCACCGGCTGCCCGAGAAGACCGCCGAGGTGCTGGAGTCCGACGGCTGGTTCCACACCGGTGACATCGGCGAGCTGTCCGAGGACGGTTACCTGCGGATCACCGACCGCAAGAAGGACCTGATCAAGACGTCGGGCGGCAAGTACATCGCCCCGGCCGAGGTCGAGGGACAGTTCAAGGCGGTGTGCCCGTTCGTCTCCAACATCCTGGTGCACGGCGCGGACCGTAACTTCTGCACCGCCCTCATCTCGCTCGACGAGCCGACCATCCTCGGCTGGGCGCAGGAGAACGGACTGGGCGGCAAGCCGTACGCCGACGTGGTGGCGTCCCCGCAGGCCGTGGAACTCATCGAGGGCTATGTGAAGCGGCTCAACGAGGGTCTGCAGCGCTGGCAGACCATCAAGAAGTTCCGGCTCCTGCCGCGCGACCTCGACATCGAGCACGGGGAGCTGACCCCCAGCCTCAAGCTGAAGCGCCCGGTCGTCGAGCGCGAGTACCGGGACCTCATCGACGACATGTACGCGGGCTCCCGCGAGGCGTAGACGACACGCAGGCGGGCTCCAGCGAGGCATGGCAGCCGAAGGAGCACGTCGGAGCCGGGGCCGGTGGGTGCGGGAGCACCC
>NZ_JBHWZS010000546.1:0-2185 GCF_042728155.1 Streptomyces sp. NPDC060209 | reverse complement strand
CGGCATACCGGTGAGCTCGTGACCTCTAGAGGTCGAAGTACAGCTCGAACTCGTGCGGGTGCGGGCGCAGCTGGATCGGGGCGATCTCGTGCGTGCGCTTGTAGTCGATCCACGTCTCGATCAGGTCGGGCGTGAAGACGCCGCCGGCCTGGAGGTAGTCGTGGTCCGCCTCGAGGGCGTCGAGGACCGCCGGGAGCGAGGTCGGGACCTGCTGGACGCCCGCGTGCTCCTCGGGGGCCAGCTCGTAGAGGTCCTTGTCGATCGGCTCCGGGGGCTCGATCTTGTTCTTCACACCGTCCAGGCCGGCCATCAGCAGGGCCGAGAACGCCAGGTACGGGTTGGAGGACGGGTCCGGGGCGCGGAACTCGACGCGCTTCGCCTTCGGGTTGGAGCCCGTGATCGGGATACGCATCGCGGCGGAGCGGTTGCGCTGCGAGTACACCATGTTGACCGGGGCCTCGAAGCCGGGGACCAGACGGTGGTAGGAGTTCACCGTCGGGTTGGTGAAGGCCAGCAGCGACGGGGCGTGCTTGAGGATGCCGCCGATGTAGTAGCGGGCCATGTCCGACAGGCCGGCGTAACCCTGCTCGTCGTAGAAGAGCGGCGTGCCGCCCTGCCACAGCGACTGGTGGACGTGCATGCCCGAGCCGTTGTCGCCGAAGATCGGCTTCGGCATGAAGGTCGCGGTCTTGCCGTTGCGCCAGGCGACGTTCTTCACGATGTACTTGAAGAGCATCAGGTCGTCGGCCGCGGCGAGCAGCGTGTTGAACTTGTAGTTGATCTCGGCCTGGCCCGCGGTGCCGACCTCGTGGTGCTGGCGCTCGACCTGGAGGCCGTTCTTGTCCAGCTCCAGGGAGATCTCGGCACGCAGGTCGGCGAAGTGGTCGACGGGCGGGGTCGGGAAGTAGCCGCCCTTGTAGCGGACCTTGTAACCGCGGTTGTTCTCCTCCGACCCGGTGTTCCAGGCGCCGGCCTCGGAGTCGATGTGGTAGAAGCTCTCGTTCGCCGACGTCTGGAAGCGGACGTTGTCGAAGACGTAGAACTCGGCCTCGGGGCCGAAGTACGCGGTGTCGGCGACACCGGTGGAGGCGAGGTACGCCTCGGCCTTCTTGGCCACGTTCCGCGGGTCACGGCTGTACTGCTCGCCGGTGATCGGGTCGTGGATGAAGAAGTTGACGTTCACCGTCTTGTCGCGGCGGAAGGGGTCGACACGGGCCGTGGACAGGTCGGCGCGGAGCGCCATGTCCGACTCGTGGATCGCCTGGAAACCGCGGATCGACGAGCCGTCGAAAGCCAGTTCCTCGGCCGGGTCGAAGGACCCCGCGGGGATCGTGAAGTGCTGCATCACGCCCGGCAGGTCGCAGAACCGGACGTCGATGAACTTGACGTCGTTGTCGGCGATGTACTTCTGGACTTCGTCGGCGTTCTGGAACATCCAACTCCTCCTACTCCCGACCCGGGAAAGGGCGGGGTTGCAGCTCGTCTGTGTGGCCAGTGCGGTGGCACACGCTGGACCCGACCTTAGGCAGAAGGGATTTCTCCAGCATGACCCATTTGTTTCGCACAAGTTAACCAGCCCGGTTGTGGGCGGCACCTCAGCGACGTGTTCCGTGCCCCGCCCGGCGAGGCGCAAACGTGGGCGCAGTACCGTGGACGGGTGGACAACAGGCAAGCAATCGGATCGTGGCTCTCGGGGCCGCGCGCGGCGGCCGAGGAGATGGGCGCCGACTTCGGTTACCGGGGCGAACGCCTCGGTCTGCCCCAGGACGGCCCGGGGTCGATCGCCCCGCTCGGCCGGCGCTTCGGGGCCCTCTTCATCGACTGGGCCGTATGCATGGTGATCGCATACGGGCTGCTCGCTCGCGGTGACCAGCAGGCGGCCGGGAACTGGGCGCTCGCCGTCTTCCTCGTCATGAGCCTGCTGACGGTCGGAACCGTCGGTTCCACCCCGGGCAAGCGGATGCTGGGCCTGCGGGTCATCGCCGAGGACGGCGGACGGCTCGGTGTCGTCCGGGTCGTCCTGAGGAGCGTCCTGCTCCTCCTGGTGATCCCCGCCATCGTCTGGGACCGTGACAGCCGCGGCCTCCACGACCGACTGGCCCGCGCCGTCCAGGTCCGTATCTGAGACCGCGCCGGTACGACGCACCGGCGGACATACGAAGAGAGCGGCCCCGGACGAGTGCAT
>NZ_JBHWZS010000545.1:0-2195 GCF_042728155.1 Streptomyces sp. NPDC060209 | reverse complement strand
CCCTTCCGATGGGCGGCCGCCCCGTGCCGTACCCGCACCTCGTATCCCGAAGGATCATCATGACCCCCGCCTCCGAGCGCCACTGGCTGCGCCCGCCCTCCGACGACCGCCCGGCGAGCTTCGCCTACGGGGCCGACTACAACCCGGAGCAGTGGCCGCGCGAGGTGTGGAAGGAAGACGTCCGGCTGATGCGCGAGGCCGGGGTCACCGTGGTCTCCGTCGCCATCTTCTCCTGGGCGCGTCTGCAACCGGCCGAGGACCGGTGGGACTTCGACTGGCTGGACGAGGTACTCGATCTGCTCCACGACAACGGGATCGCGGTGGACCTCGCCACCGCCACCGCCTCGCCGCCGCCCTGGCTCACCACCCTGCACCCGGAGATCCTGCCGGTCACCCGTACCGGTGAGACCCTCTCCCAAGGCGCGCGACAGCACTGGCGGCCCACCTCACCCGTCTTCCGCACGTACGCGCTGAGGCTGGTGGAGGCCATGGCCACCCGCTACGCGGACCATCCCGCCGTGGTCGCCTGGCACATCTCCAACGAGCTCGGCTGCCACAACATCTACGACTACTCCGACGACGCCGCCCAGGCCTTCCGAGACTGGCTTCGCACCCGCTACGTCACACTGGACGAGCTCAACCGGGCCTGGGCGACCTCCTTCTGGTCGCAGCACTACGGGGACTGGGAGCAGATCCAGCCGCCGCGACTGGCCGCGAGCCACGCCAACCCGACCCAGCAGCTCGACTTCAAGCGCTTCTCCTCCGACGCGCTGAAGGACTACCTCCGGGCCGAACGGGAGGTACTGCGCCGGATCACCCCCGAGATCCCCGCCACCACCAACTTCATGGTGATGGGTGACACCAAGGGCATGAACTACCCCGACTGGGCGGAAGAGATCGACTTCGTCTCCAACGACCACTACGCCCACCCCGGGCCGCAGCGCCTCGACGAGCTCTCCTTCTCCGCCGCCCTCACGCACTCCATCGCCCGGGGCAAGCCGTGGTTCCTGATGGAGCACTCGACGAGCGCGGTCAACTGGCAGCCCGTCAACGTCGCCAAGCGCCCGGGCGAGCTCGCCCGTGACTCCCTCGTCCACGTCGCCCACGGAGCCGACGCGGTCTGCTTCTTCCAGTGGCGCCAGTCCGCCGCCGGTGCCGAGAAGCACCACTCCGCGATGGTGCCCCATGCCGGTCCGGACAGTGAGGTGTTCCGTGCGGTGGCCGCCCTCGGCCGGACGCTGGAGACACTCACCCCGGTCACCGGCTCCGTACGGGAGCCGGCCCGCGCGGCACTGGTGTACGACTGGGAATCCTGGTGGGCCGTCGAACGCGACTCCCAGCCGTCCTCCCTGCTGCGCTACCGGCAGGAGGCGCTCGACTGGTACTCGGCCTTCCTGGCCCTGGGCGTCCGGGTGGACGTCGTCACCACCGCGACCGACCTCACCGGCTACGACTTCGTCGCGGCCCCCGTCCTGCACGTCGTCCCCCGGGTCCTGGCCGACCGGCTGGACGCCTATGTGCGCGGCGGCGGCCATCTCGTCACCACCTACTACTCGGGTGTCGTCGACGAGAACGACCATGTCCACCTCGGCGGATACCCGGGAGCGCTGCGCGGTCTGCTGGGCATCCGCATCGAGGAGTTCGGCCCCCTGCTGGAGGACGTGGACGTACGACTCGACAACGGTCTGACCGGCACGCTGTGGACCGACCGGATCGACCTGACCGACCCCGAGGTCACGGTGCTCGCGCGTTACGCGACCGGGGACCAGGAGGGGCGCCCCGCCATCACCCGGCGGGCCCTGGCGGACGGCGGTTCCGCCGCCTACGTCTCCACGCGGCTGGGCAGCCACGGGCTGCCCGACGTGCTGCGGCCCCTGCTCGCCGGGGCCGGCGTGGTCAGCGAACTGCCCGCCGATGTGCGCGGGCGGGTGGAGCTGACCGTGCGGACCGACGGTTCCCACGCGTACTGGTTCCTCGTGAACCGTACGGATGAGCCCGTGGACTTCGACGCGGTGGCCGGAGAGGTTCTCACAGGGGCCTCGCAGGCCGTCGAGGGCGGCCTGGTCCTGCCCTCGCGGGGGGTCGCCGTGCTCCGCGTGGCGTCCGGGGGCACGCCCTTCCCGCACGCCGACGCGTAGCCGGACGGGGGAACACCCCGCCGCGGCGCCCTGGGGGACGGGCCCGTCCCCCAGGGC
>NZ_JBHWZS010000544.1:0-2306 GCF_042728155.1 Streptomyces sp. NPDC060209 | reverse complement strand
CGCTGTGGGTGCCGCCCTCTTCTACCTGCCGTGCTTCAGCAACGCTCAGGCCTTCGCGGACCCGTCCGCGTCGCCGTCCTCGTCATCCACGTCCGCGTCTTCGTCGTCGTCCGCGTCGTCGTCCGCGTCGTCCGCGTCTTCGTCGTCGTCCGCGTCTTCCTCGTCCGCGTCCGTGGCCCGGACGTCGACGTCGGCCGCGCCGCCGGTGCGTTCGTCATCACCGAGCGCGTCGACGAACTCCACGCCATCGAGTTCGGCCAGCCGGTCGGACGCGTCGGTCGCGCCGTCCTTGTCGGCCTCCAGGGCCTTGCCGAACCATTCACGGGCCTCGTCCTCGCGGCCCGCTTCCAGGAGCGCGTCGGCGTAGGCGTACCGCAGGCGCGGAGTCCACGAGTGAACGGCGCTGGATGCCAGCTCGGGGCTCTGCAGCGTGACGATCGCGGCGTCGATCTGCCCCATGTCCCTGCGGGCACCAGCGGCGACCAGGCGCATCTCGACCTGACCGGCCTTGTCCAGCTTCTGCACCTCGGGCTCGCCGGCCATGGCCATGGCCCGCTCCGGGCGGCCCAGTCCACGCTCGCAGTCGGCCATGACGGGCCACAGCTCCACGGAGCCGGTCATCCGACGCGACGCCCGGAACTCGGCCAGCGCTTCGGCGTACTTCTGGGTCGCGTACGCGGCGAAGCCCGCGGCCTCACGCACTGCGGCGACCCTCGACGCCAGCCGAAGGGCGATACGCGAGTACGCGTAAGCCTGCTCGGGGTCCTCGTCGATCAGGTTGGCGACCATCACGAGGTTCCGCGCGACATCCTCGGCGAGGGTCTTCGGCAGGCTCATCAGCTCCTGCCGGACGTCCTTGTCGATCTCGTCGCCTGTGACGTCGTCAGGAATGGGAAGCCGCTTGATGGGCTCACGGTCGCGGTCGTCGCGTCCCTGGTAGCCGCCGCGGTCGTCACGGCCACGGTAGCCACCGCGGTCGTTGCCCCGGTCGTTGTCACGACGGGGACCACGGTCACCGCCGCCGCTCCGGTCGTCGCGGCGGAAGCCGCCGCCACCGGTGCCGCCACCACGGCTGTCGTCGCGGCGGAAACCACCGGGGCGGTCGTCGTCGCGACGGGGGCCACGCGGCCGGTCGTCACGGCGCTCGAACCCACCACCGGAGGGACGGCCACCACGGTCATCACGCTGACCGCCGCGGTACCCACCACGGTCGTCCTCACGACGCGGGGCACGGTCATCACGACGGAAGCTGCTGGGCCGGTCGTCCTCACGACGCGGGGCGCGGTCACGGTCATCGCGGCGGAAGTTACCGCCGCCGGCGCCACCACCACGGCTGTCGTCACGGCGGAAACCACCGCCGCCACCCGTACCGCCACCGCTCCGGTCATCGCGGCGGAAGCCACCGCCACCGGTGCCGCCACCGCGGCTGTCATCGCGGCGGAAGCCGGAGGGGCGGTCGTCGTCGCGACGGGGGCCACGCGGCCGGTCGTCACGGCGCTCGAACCCACCACCGGAGGGACGGCCACCACGGTCATCACGCTGACCGCCGCGGTACCCACCACGGTCGTCCTCACGACGCGGGGCACGATCATCACGACGGAAGCTGCTGGGCCGGTCGTCCTCACGACGCGGGGCACGGTCACGGTCATCGCGGCGGAAGTTACCGCCGCCGGCGCCGCCACTGCGGCTGTCGTCACGGCGGAAGCCGGAGGGGCGGTCGTCGTCGCGACGGGGGCCGCGCGGCCGGTCGTCACGGCGCTCGAACCCACCACCGGAGGGACGGCCACCACGGTCATCACGCTGACCGCCGCGGTACCCACCACGGTCGTCCTCACGACGCGGAGCACGATCATCACGACGGAAGCCACCGCCGGTGCCGGCACCGGCACCGCACCACGGCTGTCGTCACGGCGGGGACCACGGTCCCGGTCACCGCTCCGGTCATCGCGACGGATACCACCGCGGTCGTTGTCGCGTCGAGGCGCGCCGGACCGGTCGTCACGACCGCCACGGAAACCGCCCCTGTCACCGCTGTCCCGGCGACGCGGCTCGCGCTCCGGACGGTCGTCGGAAGAGTTGGTGGACATGGGGGTGACTCCTGTCATCGGGTACCACAGACATTCTCGCGCAGCCGACCATCCGACGCGCTTCGGCAAACAAAAAAAGGACCCTTGGCCCCAGCATGAACGCTGGGACCAAGGGTCCTGAAAGATTGTTCGGCGGCGTCCTACTCTCCCACAGGGTCCCCCCTGCAGTACCATCGGCGCTGAAAGGCTTAGCTTCCGGGTTCGGAATGTAACCGGGCG
>NZ_JBHWZS010000543.1:0-2336 GCF_042728155.1 Streptomyces sp. NPDC060209 | reverse complement strand
GTCCCTGTCAGGACGGCCGCCCTTCTTGATGCCTTGGGGCCTTACTTGCCCTTGGCGGCTTCCTTGAGCTTCGAGCCCGCGGAGACCTTCACGCTGTAGCCGGCCGGGATGTTGATCGGGTCGCCGGTCTGCGGGTTACGAGCGGTGCGAGCGGCACGGTGGGTGCGCTCGAAGGTCAGGAAGCCGGGGATGGTGACCTTCTCGTCGCCCTTGGCGACGATCTCGCCGACGGTCTCGGCGAGCGCGGCCAGAACGGCGTCGGCGTCCTTGCGGGTCACCTCGGCACGGTCGGCCAGGGCGGCCACCAGCTCACTGCGGTTCATGTTTGTACTCCCGTGTTCTTCTTGCCTGTGAGGCGTGAGATCGAAGCCGATGCTGCCAGGGCCCTCTGACAGTCCCCGGACCCGGGTCTGATGTCAGACCCTCGCGCCCGAATACGCATCCTGCCCCCACCTGCGGCGCTAACGCCAATCCGGAACCCCTCGACGTCACACGAAAAGCACCACCGATTGCCTGTGATGACGTTCCGTCGACTTGTTGGAGCGGTCCGCAGCGGATGCCGGGCCTGTGGGGCTCGCTGCCCGCCCACCCTAAAGGGGCGTTTGGGACGCCGCGACCCGCGACGCGCCGTACGGGCCGCCCGGACGTGAGCTACGGCACCGTCCGCAGGAGCCGTGGCCGACCCCCGCGGACGGCGTGTGGCAGGGCCGTCCGGACGTATGGACCTACGCGGGGTCGGAGGCCGCCTCGGCGACTCCGGCCGCCTTCGCGGCCTCCCTGACGGCTCCCGCGACGGCTCCCGCGACCTTGTCGTTGAAGACCGACGGGATGATGTAGTTCGCGTTCACCTCGTCCTCCGCGACGACGTCGGCGAGGGCGCGCGCCGCGGCGAGCATCATCTCCGTGTTGACGGTGCGGGACTGAGCGTCCAGCAGACCGCGGAAGACACCCGGGAAGACCAGCACGTTGTTGATCTGGTTCGGGAAGTCGGAGCGCCCGGTGGCGACAACCGCCGCCGTCTCACGGGCGATTGCCGGGTCGACCTCGGGGTCCGGATTCGCGAGCGCGAACACGATCGCCCCCTCCGCCATGGCCGCGACGTCGGCGCCGTCCAGGACGTTGGGAGCGGAGACACCGATGAAGACGTCGGAGCCGGCGACGGCCTCCTTGAGAGTGCCGGTGACGCCCTCGGGGTTGGTGTTGTCGGCGATCCAGCGCAGCGGCGAGTCCGGGGTGGCGTCCACCAGGTCCTCGCGGCCCGCGTGCACCACGCCGTGGATGTCGGCGACGACCGTGTGCTTGACCCCGGCCGCGATGAGCAGCTTCAGGATGGCCGTACCGGCCGCGCCCGCGCCGGACATGACGACCCGTACGTCACCGATCGCCTTGCCCACCACGCGCAGCGCGTTGGTCAGGGCGGCGAGTACGACGATCGCGGTGCCGTGCTGGTCGTCGTGGAAGACGGGGATGTCCAGGGCCTCGCGCAGCCGTGCCTCGATCTCGAAGCAGCGGGGGGCGGAGATGTCCTCCAGGTTGATCCCCGCGAAGCCGGGGGCGATCGCCTTCACGATGGAGACGATCTCGTCGGTGTCCTGGGTGTCCAGGCAGATCGGCCAGGCGTCGATACCGGCGAAGCGCTTGAACAGGGCGGCCTTGCCCTCCATCACCGGGAGCGACGCCATCGGGCCGATGTTGCCCAGGCCGAGCACGGCCGAGCCGTCCGTGACCACCGCGACGGAATTCCGCTTGATCGTCAGACGGCGGGCGTCCTCGGGGTTCTCGGCGATCGCCATGCAGACCCGCGCCACACCCGGGGTGTAGATCATCGAGAGGTCGTCACGGTTGCGGATGGGGTGCTTCGACGCCATCTCGATCTTGCCGCCGAGGTGCATCAGGAACGTACGGTCGGAGACCTTGCCCAGCACGACGCCGTCGATGTCGCGCAGGCCTTCGACGATCTCGTCGGCGTGCGAGGTCGAGGAGGCCGCGATCGTGACGTCGATCCGCAGCTTCTCGTGGCCGGAAGCGGTTACGTCGAGGCCGGTGACCGAGCCACCGGAGGACTCCACGGCCGTGGTCAGCTGGGAGACCGCTGTGCCGCTCGCGGGCACCTCCAGCCTGACCGTCATCGAGTACGAGACGCTGGGCGCCGTTGCCATGGCCGAGTCCTTCGCTTTCCTGAGCTTCGTTGCCGCACGCGAATGGGGCTACGCCCCGCACGTGCGTTCCGATCGTCGCACCTACCGACCGGTAGCAGGTAATGACTGCCACCTTTCGGAAACTTTTTTCCACCATACGAGAAGTAGGCGTTCCGCGTAACCCCCGGAAACAGAAAC
>NZ_JBHWZS010000542.1:0-2469 GCF_042728155.1 Streptomyces sp. NPDC060209 | reverse complement strand
CCTCCGGGATCAGCAGACCGCCGCTTCCCTTGCTTCCCCCTCGTCCAGCAGCCAGTTGAGCACGCTGGGAAGCACGGCCAGCGCGTCGAAGTGCGCCGCCGCCGGTTCCAGTACGGCGGTGGCGCCCGGGATCTGTCCGGCCAGCCAGCGGGAGTGGCCCACGGGGGAGAACACGTCCTTCACGCCGTGCCACAGCATCACAGGACACTTGATGTCGGCGGGGTCGAACCCCCACGGCCGGGAGAACGCGAGCGCGTCGTCGATCCAGCCGTACGCCGACGTGCGCAGCCCTTCGCGGAAGTTGGCGAGCAGCATCGTACGGATCCCGGCGTCGTTGACCACGGTGCGGTCGGAGTCGGTCAGCTCCCGGCGCAGGTCGTCCAGGAGCCGGACCGGGTTCTGCCGGATCTCCTCCGAGCGGCTGATGAAGGACTCGGCCAGCCCGTCCGGATCCGCCGCTGCCCTGGAGTACGCGAGCACGTTCGAAGCGGCCATCCCTTCGAACCAGTCGAGTCCTGCGGCGTCCGGCGGCGCAAGGCTGACCAGAGCGGCGCTACGGGTGACCCGCTCGGGCATCAGCGCGGCGCAGGCCAGAGCGTGCGGAGCGCCGCCCGAGCGGCCGACCACGGCGAAGCGCTCCAGGCCGAGCGAGTCGGCGATCGCCCGTACGTCCTCGGCGACGTCCATCACCCTGCGCCCCGGCAGCCGGTCGGAGCCGCCGTACCCCGGGCGATCGTAGGCGATCAGCTGCATGTTCCGCTGGTAGAGGACCATCCCGCGCGGAGCGGGACCCAGCCGGCTGCCCGGCATCCCGTGCAGGAGGAACACCGGTCTGCCTCGGGGGTCCCCCTGACGCTCGACCATCAGATGCCGTCCGTCCGCCACGCGCACCCGACTTCGCACGCCGCTCCTCCGCTCGGTCACCCCGCTCGGCCCGGGCACCAAGTACCCGGCGTGTACTGCCTGTTCGATGATGACCTATCGGAAGCGATACCGGCACTCCCTGTAGGAATGCGCCGGTGGTGTTCGGGACGTTCGGGGGCATTCGGTGGTGTTCGGCTTCAGGAGTGCCCTCCACAGCATCCGGACTCCAGGAGTCATTACAGGACAGGACTAGTCCTCACCCGCTGCCGACGGCCCGTTGCACCGGGTGTTCGCAATCGGAACCGACGTGGTGGGACGTCCGGCTTGTGAACGCCTCGCGGGTGAACCGTCGTCGTCGTGTGCGCGTCCGGAAGTCGACCTTGTGTGCTATCGGCCGCATCGGAATAGTGGGCGCCTCATCCTCCGTGTTCCGGACACCCCACTTGTCCGTGCACGGCCCCACAGGAGGTCGAAGTTGAAGCACCGACGCATATCCAGGAAGCGCGTGGCGATGGCCGGATCGGCCGTCCTCGCCCTGGTCGCCGCAGGAGTGACGTTCCAGACTGCGAACGCCAGTGACGACGTACCCCAGTTCACCGCGCGTACCCTCAGCGCCCACTCGGCCGGAAGTCTCGCAGCGAGCCTGGACAAGGCCCTGGCCGGCGACACGGCGGGCGCGTACTACGACGCCGAGTCCAAGAACCTCGTCGTCAACGTCGTCGACGAGACGGCGGCCGAGCAGGTCCGTCAGGCCGGCGGCAAGGCCAGACTCGTACAGCACACGCTCGCCGAGCTGACGACTGCCCGGCAGACCCTCACCGACAAGGCCACCATCCCCGGCACCTCCTGGGCCGTCGACCCGGTCAGCAACAAGGTGGTCGTCACGGCCGACCGCACGGTCGAGGGCGCGGCCTGGGACAAGCTCAGCAAGGTGGTCGAAGGGCTCGGCGCCAAGGCCGAACTCAACAAGTCCGCAGGGGAGTTCAAGCCGCTGATCGCAGGCGGCGACGCGATCTGGGGCAACGGCGGACGCTGCTCGCTGGGCTTCAACGTGGTCAAGGGCGGCGAGCCGTACTTCCTGACCGCCGGCCACTGCACCGAGTCGATCACCAGCTGGTCCGACGCGCAGGGCGGCGCGGAGATCGGCGCCAACGAGGGCTCCAGCTTCCCGGACAACGACTACGGCCTGGTCAAGTACACGTCCGACGTGGAGCACCCCAGCGAGGTGGACCTCTACGACGGCTCCACCCAGGCGATCACCAAGGCGGGCGACGCGACCGTCGGCATGTCGGTGACCCGCAGCGGCTCCACCACCCAGGTCCACGACGGTGAGGTCACCGCACTGGACGCCACGGTCAACTACGGCAACGGCGACATCGTCAACGGCCTCATCCAGACCACGGTCTGCGCGGAGCCGGGCGACAGCGGCGGCTCGCTCTTCTCGGGCGACACCGCGATCGGCCTGACCTCGGGCGGCAGCGGCGACTGCTCCGCCGGCGGCGAGACGTTCTTCCAGCCGGTGCCCGAGGCGCTGGCGGCATTCGGCGCCGAGATCGGCTGACGCCTGCTCCTGTGATGAGCCACGGCCCGCTCGCCTCACTGAGG
>NZ_JBHWZS010000541.1:0-2471 GCF_042728155.1 Streptomyces sp. NPDC060209 | reverse complement strand
CCCCCCCACGGGGCGCGGCGGCCCTCGCCGGTGGAAAAGCTCTAGGGTGGGGCCATGAGCACGATGTACGCGGCGCTGCTGCGGGGGATCAACGTCAGCGGCCACCGGCGGGTCCCGATGGCGGAACTCCGCACGCTGCTCGGGGAGCTGGGGCACGAGGACGTCGCCACGTATCTGCAGAGCGGAAACGCCGTGTTCCGCAGTGCGTCGGGCGACGAGAGCGCCCTGGCCGCCGGACTCGAGCGGGCGATCGAGGAACGGTTCGGCTTTCCGGTGGACTGTCTCGTCCGCTCGGGCGCCTACCTCGCGGGAGTGGCCGACGCCTGTCCGTTTCCGGCCGCCGAGCTGGAGGGCAAGCAGGTGCACGTCACCTATTTCGACCAAGCCGTCGACGCCTCACGGTTCGCCTCGCTCGACGCCGACGCCTTCCGTCCCGAGGAGTTCCGGCTGGGTGACCGCGCCCTCTATCTGTACGCGCCCGACGGGCTCGGGCGGTCCAAGCTCGCCGTGGCGCTCGGGCGGCCCGCCGTCACGCGTGGCCTGGTCGCCACCAGCCGCAACTGGAACACCGTGGTCAAGCTTGTGGAGATGACGCGTGACTGACCCCTCGCCCGCCGTGGCCGCTGCCGTGGAAGGCGAGCTCCGCCTCCTCGATCCCGTGGTGCGGGCCTCCGCGGATGTGCTGGCCACCCTGCTGCACGCCGACTTCCGGGAGATCGGCACCAGCGGCCGGCTCTGGGAGCGGGACACGATCATCGCCATGCTCACGGACCCCGACGCGCCGCGCCCCGGGCCGGTCACCGCGTCAAGGATGCGGGGTGACCAGCTCGCGGCGGACCTGGTGCACCTCACCTTCGACACGGAGTCCAAGGGCCTGCGTTCCCACCGCAGTTCCTTGTGGCGGCTGACCGGAAGCGGCTGGCGGCTCTACTTCCATCAGGCCACGCCCTTCATCGACGATCCGTTCGCCGAGGTCTGAGCCGACGGTTCCGCCGGCTCCCCGGCATCACCCCGCAGCACACACCGGAGCGGCACCGCAAGAGTGCCGCACCGGTCCGATCTGTGCCCGGCGCCGGGCCGGTTCTTGCCGGAAGGGCTAATTCCGGCCAACTGGAGCGCCCGGGCAAAACGCTGGTAAAGCGCCTGAACGGACGGGGTGCACAGGGGTCCGTGACGGGCTGCCGGCGCGCTCGTACATCCGTCTCCCGGGCTGCCGCGGCGTGTGTGAACGCGATGCGCGTAGACAGGAGCCGATGTCCTCCGCCCGCTTCACGCTTTGCTGCAATTCGCAGGCCCGTTCCGTTCGGTGAGCGGACGTCCGCGTTCGGAGGGCACTCGCACGCATAGCGGAGTTCACGGTCCGTTCTCCGCCACGGTCCGGAAGGCGACCTTGCCACGGGTCCAAGCGGAGTCAAGGATTCGAGGCGTGCGGTTGGCAGGTCCACGACTAGAACCCCGGTCGGGGACAGCCGCACAGCCTCGGTCCGCCCACCCAGCGGACCGGACACCCCCCAACGACGGAGGATCCTGTGACCTTCAAGCGCTTCGCCCCCCTCGGCTCGATCTCCAGACGTGCTCGCCTCATCGCCGCCACCTCAGGTCTGGTCACCGCCGTGGCGCTTGCGGCCCCCACCGCTGTGGCCCAGGCCGCACCGGACACCGTGACGAAGGCAGAACTCACATCGGCCAGTACGGCCGTCCGCGGCGCCGACATCGCCGGCACCGCCTGGTACACCGAGGCGAGCACCGGCAAGGTCGTCGTGACCGTCGACAGCACGGTCACCGCCGCCGAGATCGCCACGATCAAGAAGTCGGTCGCCGACTCGGGCGCGAAGGCCGACGTCAAGCGCACCGAGGGCACGTTCAACAAGCTCATCGCCGGCGGACAGGCCATCTACGCCGGCGGCGGACGCTGCTCCCTCGGCTTCAACGTGCGCAGCGGCAGCACCTACTACGCGCTGACCGCCGGTCACTGCACCGAGATAGGCAGCACCTGGTACACCAACTCCGGCCAGACCACCACGCTCGGCACCAGGGCCGGCTCCAGCTTCCCGGGCAACGACTACGGGCTGATCCGGCACTCCAGCTCCGCGGCCGCCGACGGCCGGGTCTACCTCTACAACGGCAGTTACCAGGACATCACCTCCGCCGCGACCCCCAGCGTCGGCCAGTCCGTCAAGCGCAGCGGCTCCACGACCGGCGTCCACAGCGGCACCGTCACCGGCCTCAACGCGACGGTGAACTACGGCGGCGGTGACGTCGTCTCCGGTCTGATCCAGACCAACGTCTGCGCCGAGCCCGGCGACAGCGGCGGCTCGCTCTTCTCCGGCACGACGGCGCTGGGCCTCACCTCGGGCGGCAGCGGCAACTGCAGCTCCGGCGGCACCACGTTCTTCCAGCCCGTCACCGAGGCGCTGAGCGCCTACGGCGTCAGCGTCTTCTAAGACTTCACGCACCACTCGCCGACGGGC
>NZ_JBHWZS010000540.1:0-2533 GCF_042728155.1 Streptomyces sp. NPDC060209 | reverse complement strand
CGGCGGGGGCGGGAACCGCCCCCGCCGTGCTTCGAGCCTGGGCGCGGCTGAGCAGGATCACGCCCTGCACAGCGGCCGCGGCCCCGATGAGCGCGGGGATCAGTCCCATCACCCCGCCCTGGAGGCGTTCGCCGAGTAGGACCAGGCCGATCGCGGCTGCGGCGACCGGGTTGGCGAGGGTGACCACGGCGAGCGGAGCACCGAGGCCGCCCCGGTAAGCGGTCTGGGAGAGCATCAAGCCCCCCAGTGCGAAGAAGGAGACGAGCACCGCGACGGTCACCAGCCGCCAGCTCAGCAGCGGGCCCGAGTGGTCTGTCGCGGCGACCGTGAGGGTCTGTGTGAGGGCGGAGGCCACCCCGGACGTGATGCCCGAGGCGGCTGCGTGGCGGAGGCCGGGCCGGGTTCCGGGGCGGCTGAGCGCGGCGACGAACGCCATGGTGACGGCGCCGACACCCAGGGCTTCGGGGAGGCTCAGCGTGTCGTGCGGCGAGGCGCCGCCTGCGGCCAGGAGCAGCGCGGCGAGGCCGATGAGAGTGAGGAGCGTGCCGCGCCATTCCGTGCGGCTGACCCGGCGGCCCGCGGAACGCGCCCCGAGCGGGACGGCGGCGACGAGCGTGAGCGCGCCGAGCGGCTGGACCAGGGTGAGCGGTCCGTACTTCAGCGCGGCGACGTGCAGCAGTGCCCCGCCGGCGTTCAGGCCGACCGCCGACCACCAGGCGCCGCGGCCCATCAGGCGCAGCGCTCCGGCGGAGGGGTCGGTCCGGCCGGCGAGCCGGGCCTGCGCCACCGCGGCGGCCGCGTAGGCGCCTGCGGAGACGAGGGAGAGGGCGACGGCTGTGAGCGTGGCGTTCATCGCTGCGCTCCGGACCGTGCGTACGCGGGGGACGCGTGGTTCTGGGCGGGGATGGCCGCCCACTGCAGGTGGTTACGGACCGGCGTGCTCGGCAGCCTGATCGCGGCGAAGGCGACGGCGAGCAGGGCGGAGACCACGATCGCGTCGAGCCAGTAGTGGTTGGCGGTGCCCACGACGACGAGCAGGGTGAGCAGGGGGTGCAGCAGCCACAGCAGGCGCCACCGGGAGCGTGTGGCGACGATCAGTCCGACTGCGACCGCCAGGGCCCAGCCGACGTGCAGTGAGGGCATGGCCGCGAACTGGTTGGCCATCGAGTCGGTCGCGGGGGTGTCCCCGTACACCGTGGGGCCGTAGACCTGCCCGGTGTCTACGAGGCCGGCCGAGTTCAGCATCCGCGGCGGGGCGAGCGGGAAGAGCAGGTGCAGGGCGAGCGCGGCGCCGGTGAGCGCGGCCAGGACACGGCGTGACCAGACGTAGTGGCGCGGGCGGCGCCAGTACAGCCAGACCAGGAACGCCAGCGTGGCCGGGAAGTGCACGGTGGCGTAGTAGGTGTTCGCCGCCTCGACGAGCGTACGGCTGTGCAGCAGAACGCCCTGCACGGCTCCCTCACCGGGGAGGCCGACGGCCCGTTCGAAGCTCCAGACGTGTCCGGCGTTGCGGAAGGCCTCCTCCACATGGCCGTTCGCGGCCTGCCGGCCGAGTTTGTAGACGAGGAAGAGTCCGGCTATCAGAAGCAGCTCGCGGACGAGGGGCGGTCGGGCTGAGGTGTCCGGCTCCCGCTCCGCAGGCTCGCTGCGGGTGTGCATCACCCGTGCCCCTTTGCTGACGGTGCGCTGTTACGACGCCGGCATGGCCGCTCCATGCCGTATCGATACGCCAGTGTACCGATACGGAGGCGTATCGGTACACGTGCGTATCGGTACACTGGTGTCCCGAGGGTCCCCAGCCGCAGAGTCGCAAAGAGGGAAGCAGATGCCGTCGCCCGGTTCAGCACAGGAGTCAGTACCCGCGTCACGCCGGTCGAAGATCACACCGGAGCGGGCGCGGGAGCTCTACACAGCCGTGCTGGACCTGCTGCGGGAGAGCGGTTACGACTCGCTGACGATGGAGGGCGTCGCCTCACGCACCCGGTGCGGGAAGTCCACGCTCTACCGCCAGTGGGGTTCGAAGCCGGAGCTTGTCGTCGCCGCACTGCACGGCACCCGCAGGAACCTGCTCTCCGACATCGACACCGGCAGCCTGAGCGGCGACCTGTACGAGGCGGCGCGGACGGTGGACACGGCATCCGGCCAGGACACCGCACTGATGCACGCGCTCAGCCACGCCGCACTCCAGAATCCCGACCTGCTCTGCGCGCTGCGCTCCACGCTGATCGCGCCGGCCATCGCCGCGATCGACGAGATGGTCGAGCGCGCCGTCCGGCGCGGCGAGATCGAGGCCGACAACCCCGCGGCGGACTACGTGGCCGCCCAGGTGCTCGGCATCATGCGTGCCCGGCCGCTCCTGGAGGAGCGGTACGCCGACGACGCCTTCCTCACACGCTTCATCGAGTGCGCCGTACTTCCGGCACTCGGCATCCCCACCTCCCCGCCCGCTCCCCAAGGGATCGGGACCTGATGAACGTGGGCCGTCGCCCGAGCGGATGACGACGACCCACCCGCGCGCCGCACCGTGGGGACG
>NZ_JBHWZS010000539.1:0-2554 GCF_042728155.1 Streptomyces sp. NPDC060209 | reverse complement strand
AAAAAACTCGGTGTGGAGCAGCTCGGTAGCTCTCTTTTATAAAAACCCAGAGGTCGCAGGTTCAAATCCTGTCCCCGCTACTGAAAGGTGAAGGCCCGGATCCTTTGGGATCCGGGCCTTCGTCATGTCACGGGGCGTTTTTCAAGTTGTCGGAGTGAAGTGCGGTTCGCGGGGCACGAGTTGGACCCAGCCGTGTTTCACTTGTCTCTCTGTGGGCATGTCGACAAAACGCTGAAGTGACCTCACTGGCCGCGGTATTCCAGGTGTACGCGGGTTACAGGTGGTGCGACGATGGTATTTATGGGGGACAGGGCAACTCTGTTGGAGACAGGGCGGTTTGTGCAGCGACGCGGCCGGACGACGGAAAACGTGGCAGATGCGGCATTCGCCGCTGCCCTGGCCGGGACCGCTGACATCGCCGATGGCGACCGCGAGGCCGCAGTCTTCACCGCAGAGATCATCGACACGGCCGACGCCGCGGGCGTCACCGAAGGCACGAACACCGAGACCACCGAGAACACGGACACTACGGATACCACGGACCACGCCGACCAGAGCGAGGCGCGGCACCGGCGTGCCGCGGAAGCCGGTGACACCGCCTCGATGAGCGTCCTGGGCGCTCTCCTGCTGCGTCGGGGAGATCTGGACGGGGCCGAGGCGCACCTGCGCGCGGCTACCGCCGAGGGCGACCGGGCCGCGGCCAACAACCTCGGCGTGCTCCTCCACCAGAGGGGATACGCGGACGAGGCGGCCGGGTGGTGGCGCATCGCCGCTGTCGCCGGTTCCGCCGCTGCCGCGCATGCCCTGGGGCGCCACTTCCGGGAGCGCGGTGACGAGCCCGGCGCCGAATACTGGCTGCGCCAGTCGGCCGAGCAGGGCCACGCACTGGGCGCGTACGCACTGGCCGACCTGCTGGAGCACCGCGGTGACACCGGTGCCGAGCGCTGGCTGCGCGCCGCCGCGGAACAGGGGCACCGGGAGGCCGCGTACCGCTTGGCGCGGACGATCGAGCGCAACGCCGTCGGCGACGCGCACGACGCCTTCGGCCTCGGCCGGGTCGTGGGCGAAGGCCGCAGAGGGCTGGACGCCGGTACGCCGGCGAAGCGGGACAGCCCCGTCGCGGGTCCCGATTCCGGGCGGGTCGGCGAGGCCGAGCAGTGGTACCGCCAGGCCGCGGCTCGCGGTCACCGCCGTGCCGCCCTGCACCTCGGCGCCATTCTCGAACAGCGCGGCGAGCTGAAGGAGGCGGGCCGCTGGTACCTCACAGCGGCCAAGGACGGCGAGCCCCGGGCGGCCTGCGCCCTCGGATTCCTGCTGCGCGACGCGGGTGACGAGGAGAGTGCGGCCGTGTGGTGGCTGCGTGCGGCCCAGGACGGTGACGGCAACGCCGCCAACGCACTGGGCGCGCTGCACGCGGCCAGGGGTGAGCAGCAGACCGCCGAGCGCTGGTACCGCGCGGCCATGGACGCCGGTGACGTCAACGGGGCGTACAACCTCGGCCTGCTCTGCGCGGCCCAGGACCGGATCCCGCAGGCCGAGCAGTGGTACCGCCGGGCCGCCTACGCCGGGCACCGCGAGGCGGCGAACGCGCTGGCCGTGCTGCTGCTCCAGGCCGGCGACGCGACCGGTGCCGAGCCGTGGTTCTCCAAGGCGGCGGAGGCCGGCAGTGTGGACGCCGCCTTCAACCTCGGCATCCTGCACGCCGGACGGGACGAGGACCGCACGGCGCTCGGCTGGTACCAGCGGGCGGCGGCGGCCGGGCACACCGATGCCGCGCTCCAGGTCGGCATGGCTCTGCTGCGGGACGGCGACGAGCGGGAGGCCGAGCGCCATCTGCGCTGCGCCGCGGGCGGCGGCAGCGCCGAGGCCGCCTTCCGGCTGGCAGGCGTCCTCGACCTGCGCCAGCCGGCGCCCGGACCTCCCGCGCTGGGAGAGCCGATGCCGGAGAAGACCGAATGCGAGGAGTGGTACGAGAGGGCGGCCGAGCAGGGCCACCGCCGTGCCCAGGTCAGGGCCGGGATGCTCGCCGCCGCGCGCGGCGACATGGCGAGCGCCGCGCGCTGGTATCGCGAGGCCGCCGAGTCGGGCAGCCGCAACGGGGCCTTCAACCTCGGCCTGCTGCTCGCCCGTGAGGGCAGCGAGCGCGAGGCGGCCCTGTGGTGGAGCCGCGCCGCCAACGACGGGCACGGCCGTGCGGCCCTGCGCCTCGCGCTGCTCGCCGCCCGCAGGGGCGAGCTCACCGAGGGGCAGCGCTGGTGCGCCCGGGCGGTCGAGCTGGGTCCTGCGGAGGTGACCGAGCGGGCCGCGCGGCTGCTGGAGGCGCTGCACCAGGAGCTCACCGCGTGACGGCGGCCCGGGCGGCGTAAATGGCTTCGCGCGGGTGTCCGGCGAATGAATTTGCTCTGGTCGGTGGGGGTGCCGTAGTGTTGCAATCACAACGACGCGGGGTGGAGCAGCTCGGTAGCTCGCTGGGCTCATAACCCAGAGGTCGCAGGTTCAAATCCTGTCCCCGCTACTGAAAGACAGAGGCCCGGATCCTTTCAAGGATCCGGGC
>NZ_JBHWZS010000538.1:0-2555 GCF_042728155.1 Streptomyces sp. NPDC060209 | reverse complement strand
GCCTGCACCATCTTGATGATCCCCGCAGCACCCGCCGCAGCCTGCGTATGACCGATGTTGGACTTCAACGACCCCAGCCAGAGCGGCTGGTCCTGCGCACGGCCCTGGCCGTACGTCGCCAGCAACGCCTGCGCCTCGATCGGGTCACCCAACGTCGTGCCCGTCCCGTGGCCCTCCACCGCATCGACATCCGTGGCCGAGAGGCGTGCGTTGGCCAGCGCCTGACGGATCACTCTCTGCTGGGAGGGCCCGTTGGGCGCGGTGAGACCGTTGGACGCGCCGTCCTGGTTGACCGCCGACCCCCGCACCACCGCCAGCACCTCATGACCCAGCCGCCGCGCATCCGACAACCGCTCCAGCAACAGCACTGCCACGCCCTCCGCCCAGCCCGTGCCGTCGGCTGCGTCGGCGAACGCCTTGCACCGGCCGTCGCGCGCCAGCCCCCGCTGCCGGGAGAACTCGACGAACGGTGACGGATTCGCCATGACCGCGACCCCGCCGGCCAGAGCCAGCGAGCAGTCACCGCTGCGGAGTGCCTGCGCGGCAAGGTGGACGGCGACGAGCGATGACGAGCACGCCGTGTCCACCGTGACGGCAGGCCCCTCAAGGCCGAGGGCGTACGACACCCGACCCGAGGCCACGCTCCCGGAGTTTCCGGTGCCGAGGAAGCCTTCCAGTCCCTCGGGCACTGCGCCGAGGGACGTCGCGTAGTCGTGGTACATGAGCCCGGAGAAGACTCCGACGCTGCTGCCGTGCAGCGAGGTCGGATCGATGCCCGCCCGCTCGAACACCTCCCACGACACCTCCAGCAGCAACCTCTGCTGCGGATCCATCGCCACCGCCTCACGCGGCGAGATGCCGAAGAGTGACGCGTCGAACCCACCGGCGTCGTGCAGGAAGCCGCCCTCGCTGACGTATGACGTACCCGACCGGTCCGGGTCAGGGTCGAAGAGGCCTTCGAGGTCCCAGCCCCGGTCGGACGGGAAGGGCGTGACGCCGTCGCGCCCTTCGGCCACGAGCTTCCACAAGTCGTCCGGCGAGGAGACCCCGCCCGGCAGCCGGCAGCCCATCCCCACGATCGCGATCGGTTCCGTGGCGGCGGCGGTGAGCCGGTCGTTCTCGCGCAGCAGCCGCTCCTTGTCGATGAGGGCGGCGCGCAGGGCTTCGACAAGTTGGTCAGTGGACGTGGTCATGGGAACCTTCCGAAGTCCGAAAAGCGGTCACTGCCTGCCGCCGAGCGCTCGTTCGACGAGATCCTCGACGTCCATCGATGCGATGGCGTCGGCCGCCGTCCCGTCGTCCCGCACATCTCCGGCGCCTGTGTCGGCGTCGGCCGACTGCGAGGACACCAGCGCCTCCACCGCACCCAGCACCCCGAGATCGTGGAGTGTGGCGAGGGGGACCGTGGCCAGCACTCGCCGGATGTCGGCCTCGGAGGCAGCTGCTCCGACGCCGTGGGCGTTGCCGTGTACGTGGGTGGATCCGGGAGTGTCGGCCGAGGGCACGATTGCGGCCTGGAGGTGGTGCGCGAGCACGGTCGGGTTGGGGTGGTCGAAGACGAGCGTCACGGGCAGCCGTACGCCCGTGGCTCTGGTGAGACGGTTGCGCAGCTCCACCGAGGCGAGCGAGTCGAACCCGATGTCCTTGAACGCCTGGGCTGCGCCGATCGCGTCCTTGGTGGCGTGGCCGAGTACGGTGGCCGCCGCGCTGCGGACGAGTTCGAGCAGCTCACGTATCCGGTCGCGTTCGGGGAGTGCCGTCAGGCGCTGGGTCAGGGATTCCTGGCTCGGGCCGTCGGTGGTTGCCGTCGCGGCGGTCTTCCTCGGGGCTCGTACGAGTCCGCGCAGCAGCGGTGCCAGTTCGCCGGCCGCAACCTGCTTGCGAAGCGCGGCGAAGTCGAGCTTCGTCGGCACCAGCAACGCCTCATCGGACACCAGCGCACGGTCGAACAGCGCGAGTGCCTCTGCTGACGACAGTCCGACCAGTCCGCTGCGGGCGAGCCGCGCGAGACCGGTGTCGTCCAGGTGTCCGGTCATGCCGCTCGCCTCGGACCACAAGCCCCACGCCAGCGACACCGCGGGCAGACCCTGCTCCCGGCGTATCCGCGCCAGACCGTCCAGGAAACCGTTCGCCGCCGCGTAATTCCCCTGGCCCGCGTTCCCGAGTACGCCTGCGCCGGAGGAGAAGAGGACGAACGCGGCCAGGTCCAGCTCGCTTGTGAGCTCGTGAAGATGCCAAGCCGCATCGGCCTTCGGACGGAAGACGTTCTCGAGCCACTGGGGGTCGAGCGCTGTCATGATCCCGTCGTCGAGTACTCCGGCGGCGTGGATGACGGCGGTGAGGGGATGCTCGGCCGGGATCCCCGCCAGCACATCCGCAAGTGCCTCACGATCCCCCGCATCAGCCGCGACCACCTCCACCCGCGCACCCGCAGCCGTCAACTCCTCGACCAACTCCGCAGCACCCTCCGCCGACGGACCACGACGACTCACCAACACCACACTGCGCACACCATGCACACCCACCACATGCCGGGCCACCAACCCACCCAACGT
>NZ_JBHWZS010000537.1:0-2663 GCF_042728155.1 Streptomyces sp. NPDC060209 | reverse complement strand
CCGGAACCGGCGGGAACCCCTTCACATCCGACTGCCTGCAGCGGGCGGTGTCACTCGCCCGACAGCACCGCCTGCGCCGCGCGCCGCGCCTCGTCGGCGGAGTCCGCCGCACGCGCGGCGGAGGCCGCGCGCTCGCACTGTGCGAGCGTGTGCTTCGCCAGCGTCGCCCGCACGTAAGGAATGGACGCCGCACCCATCGACAGAGAGGTGACACCCAGACCGGTCAGCACGCACGCCAGCAGCGGGTCCGAAGCGGCCTCGCCACAGACACCGCAGCTCTTGCCCTCGGCCCTGGCGGCCTCGGCCGAGAGCGAGACCAGGTCGAGCAGCGCCGGCTGCCACGGGTCCTGCAGCCTCGACACGGCCCCCACCTGACGGTCGGCCGCGAAGGTGTACTGCGCCAGGTCGTTGGTACCCAGCGACAGGAACTCCACCTCCTGCAGGATCGAGCGGGCCCGGAGCGCTGCGGACGGGATCTCCACCATCGCACCGAACTTCGCCTGCAACCCCGCCTCACGGCAGGCGTCGGCGAACGCCTTCGCGTCGGCCCGGTCGGCCACCATCGGGGCCATGACCTCGAGGTACACGGGCAGACCCTCGGCCGCCCGCGCCAGGGCGGTCAGCTGCGTCCGCAGAACATCGGGGTGATCCAGCAGACTGCGCAGCCCCCGCACGCCCAGCGCGGGGTTCGGCTCGTCGGCCGGCGTCAGGAATTCCAGCGGCTTGTCGGCACCGGCGTCCAGCACCCGCACGACGACACGCCCCTCGGGGAACGCCTCCAGCACCGCGCGGTACGCCGCGATCTGCTTCTCCTCGGACGGCGCCTGCTTGCTGTCGTCCAGGAAGAGGAACTCCGTACGGAACAGCCCGACACCCTCGGCGCCGGCCTCCAGGGCCGCCGGAACATCACCGGGGCCGCCGACATTGGCGAGCAGCGGCACCTTGTGACCGTCGGAGGTCGCTCCGGGACCGGTCACGGCCGTCAGCGCCGCCTTGCGGGCCGCCGAGGCGCTCTCCATCTCGGAGCGCTTCTCCTGGCTCGGCTCGACGAAGATCTCACCGGTGCTGCCGTCCACCGCCACGACCGTGCCCTCGGCGATCTCACCGGCTCCGGGCAGAGCCACGACGGCCGGCACCCCGAGCGCCCGGGCGAGGATGGCGCTGTGGCTGGTGGGCCCGCCTTCCTCCGTGACGAAGCCGAGCACCAGCGTGGGGTCGAGCAGGGCCGTGTCCGCGGGAGCCAGGTCACGCGCGATCAGTACGTAAGGCTCGTCGCTGTCGGGCACACCCGGCATCGGAACACCGAGCAGCCGCGCCACGATCCGGTTCCTGACGTCGTCGAGGTCGGCGACGCGTCCCGCCAGGTACTCCCCGGCATTGGCCAGCAGAGCCCGGTACGCGGCGAACGCGTCGTAGACACCGCGCTCAGCGGTGCTGCCGACGGCGATACGACGATCCACATCGGCGATGAGCTCGGGGTCCTGCGCCATCATGGCCTGGGCCTCGAGCACATGCTGCGCCTCGCCCCCCGCCAGGTTGCCGCGCGCAATGAGGTCGGCCGCAACAGCTTCCACGGCCTGGCGGGCACGCCCCTGCTCGCGCTCGGCCTCTTCCGCGGGAATCTGTTTGGCCGGCGGTTCGAGAACCGCCGTACCCATGTGCCGAACTTCGCCGATCGCCACACCGTGGCTCACGCCGACGCCTCGCAGCGTTGTCTCCATTTCACCCGTCTCCGATTGTGCGGCGGCTGCACCGCCGCGGTGGATACCCAACTGGCTCGTTACTGCGCCGAGGGTGTCACTGCCAGCCGAACAGTGTCTCGCCGACCTTCACGTCGCCGTCCTCGCGGACGTCGGAAAGGGACTCGGCGGTGGCCTCCAGGGCCACGACCGGGCAGATCGCGGACTTTCCGGCCGCCTCCACGCCGGCGGGGTCCCAGCGGACGATTCCCTGACCGCGGGTCACCGTGTCCCCCTTGTTCACGAGGAGCTCGAAGCCCTCGCCGTTGAGCTGCACGGTGTCGATCCCGAGGTGCGTCAGTACTCCGTGTCCTTGGTCGTCGACGACGACAAAGGCGTGCGGGTGAAGGGAGACGACGATTCCGTCGACCGGCGAGACAGCCTCGGAAGGCTCGCGCACGGGGTCGATGGCCGTACCGGGACCCACCATCGCTCCGGAGAACACGGGGTCGGGAACCGCGGTGAGTCCGATGGCGCGGCCGGCAAGAGGGGACGTCACTGTGGTCATGGAGAGCCTCCCAGGGGTGGGGATCCGTATGTCACCGCCACGGCTGATCGGGGGCGGCGTACTGATCAGCAGCGTAAGTCATATGAAGTCCCGGTTCCGCCCGAGAGCTACCGGTTGGCCGACCTAGAGGTGCACCGGAAACGATTTGCCTCGTCTCACAGCGGCCTGTACTGTCGTACCCCTGCCTGACCCCAACACGACTTCGAGTCCGGGATCGGCAGCGACTCCCAAGCCCAGACTGTAACTCTGATTGTGCTCTCGCATGCTCGCGAGGACCCCGGTCAAAGGAACGGAAAAGGCCTGATAGAGTCGGACTCGCCGGAAAGGGAAACGCGAAAGCGAAGAACTGGAAAGCGAAACAAGCAGTAACCCGCTTCGACCGGGAATCGGACACGAAAGAGTCTGATAGAGTCGGA
>NZ_JBHWZS010000536.1:0-2665 GCF_042728155.1 Streptomyces sp. NPDC060209 | reverse complement strand
GGGCCGGGGTGACCGTGTGGTCGCCCCGGCCCTTTGCGTCGCGCCCCGGATGCCGCAGTCCTTCGGATGTCCCGATGGGACAGAAGTCCCACTGGGACATTTTAAGGTGTATGGTGCAACTATGCATGAGACAGGGAACGCCCCGGAACGGCGCAGCCGCAAGGCGCGCAGGACCCGGGACGCGCTGGCGCGGAGCGCGTTCGATCTCGTACTCGACCGCGGTCTGCGGAGCGTGACGGTCGAGGAGATCGCGCAAGCGGCCGACGTCGACCGGCGCACCTTCAGCCGGTACTTCCCGAACAAGGAGGCCGCCGTCCTCGACGCAGTGCGGGGCGACGGCGACAGAATCAACCGAGCGCTCCGCGAGCGCCCTCAGGCCGAGCCACCGCTCACCGCCTACCGCCGTGCCGTCCTCGACTGGCTCGACGACACGGAGGCGGAGCCCTGGCACCTGCGGCCACGCATCTTCGACCTGCTGCTCATGGCCGAGGAGGAACCCACTCTGTACGCGGCGTACCACCACATCCGTGTGGACGCCCAGGAGGAGTCGGTGGCGATTCTCGCGGAACGGCTCGGTGTCGACCCACGGCAGGACCTCCGTCCCGCCGTGGCCGTCGCCGCGGGAGCCGGAGCGCTCCTCGCGGCCCAGGCGGCGTGGGTACGGGGCGGCCGGCCGGCCGCCCTGCCCGAGTTCGTCGTACATGCCTTCGACGCCCTCTCCACGAACCTGCTGGAATCCCAGCAGGACGGGCCGGCGCCCCACAGCACCACTCAAGGAAGCACATCATGAGCACCAACCTCCCCACCGCCTACGAGGCGGAGTTCGCCGGCAAGGTCGCCCTCGTCACCGGCGGCGCGTCCGGCATCGGCCTCGCCCTCTCCCGGCGGCTCGCCGCGAGCGGCGCGACCGTCGTCGTCGCCGACTACAACGAGGAGAGCGCCCGCAAGGCCGTCGCTGAGCTGGAGGCCACCGGCGCCCGCGCCGCCGCCGTCGCCCTCGACGTCACCGACCCCGCCTCCGTCGAGGCGGGCGTGGGGTTCGCCGTCGACACGTTCGGCGCCCTGCACCTCGCCGTGAACAACGCCGGCATCGGCGGCCCCGCGCAGAGCACCGGCGCGTACGGGATCGAGGACTGGAACAGGGTCGTCGCCACCAACCTCAGCGGCGTCTTCTACTCGATGCGCTACGAGCTCCCGGCCATCCTGGCCGCGGGCGGCGGCGCCATCGTCAACATCTCCTCGATCCTCGGCACCAACGGTTTCGCGAACTCTCCGGCGTACGTCGCCGCCAAGCACGGCGTCGTCGGCCTCACCAAGACCGCCGCACTCGAATACGCGGCACAGAACGTGCGCATCAACGCGGTGGGCCCGGGCTTCATCGACACCCCCCTGCTCCGCAACACCGACGGACCGGCCCGCGACCACCTGATCTCCCTGCACCCGGCAGGCCGCCTCGGCACGTCGGAGGAGGTCGCCGAGCTCACCGCCTTCCTGCTCTCCGACCGCGCCTCCTTCATCCACGGCAGCTACCACCTGGTCGACGGCGGCTACTCCGCCTCCTGATCCGCCGAGTGGCGCACCGCCACCACGGGGGTCACAAAGGAAGTACGGAGAACGAAGGAGAGTCATGAAAGCCGTCCAGTACCGCACCATCGGCGCCCCGCCCGAGGTCGTCGAGATCCCCGAGCCCGTGGCCGGGCCCGGTCAGATCCTGCTGAAGGTCACTGCCGCCGGTGTCTGTCACTCGGACATCGCCGTCATGAGCTGGCCCGCAGAGGGGTTCCCCTACGAACTGCCGCTCACGCTCGGCCACGAGGGTGTCGGTACGGTCGCCGCGCTCGGCGAGGGCACGGTGGGCGTATCCGTCGGGGACTCGGTCGCCGTCTACGGCCCCTGGGGCTGCGGCACCTGCGTGAACTGTGCGGAGGGCCGTGAGAACTACTGCCTGCGCGCCGCCGACCTCGGCATCAACCCGCCCGGACTGGGCAACCCGGGGGCCATGGCCGAGTACATGATCGTCGACGACGCCCGTCACCTCACGCCGATCGGCGATCTGGACCCGGTCAAGACGGTCTCGCTGACCGACGCGGGCCTCACCCCGTACCACGCGATCAAGCGCTCGCTGCCGAAGCTGCTGCCCGGCGCCACCGCAGTGGTCATCGGCACAGGCGGCCTCGGGCACGTCGCCATCCAGCTCCTGCGCGCCATGACCGCGGTACGGATCATCGCACTCGACGTCACCGAGGAGAAGCTGGCACTCGCCCGGGCCGTCGGCGCCCACGAGGCCGTGCTGTCCGACGAGAACGCCGCCGCCAAGGTCCGTGAACTCACAGGTGGCATCGGTGCCAAGGTCGTCTTCGACTTCGTCGGCGCCGAACCGACCGTGAAGACGGCCGGCGCGATGGCCTCCGTCGACAGCGACGTCACCATCGTCGGCATCGGCGGCGGACTGCTGCCCGTCGGATTCGGTGTCCTGCCGTTCTCCACGTCGGTCACCGCGCCCTACTGGGGCTCGCGCAAGGAGCTCGCCGAGGTCATCGAGCTCGCCCACGCAGGCTCCGTCGACGTCCACGTCGAGACGTACTCCATCGACGAGGCCCCGCTCGCATACGAGCGGCTGCACGCGGGCAAGATCAACGGCCGCGCGGTCATCCTGCCCAACGGC
>NZ_JBHWZS010000535.1:0-2701 GCF_042728155.1 Streptomyces sp. NPDC060209 | reverse complement strand
GGACAACGATCCCTTCCACATCGTGCCGATCCAGTTGAAGAACTTCACCCCGGTCGGCACCGCGATGAGGAACGTCATGAAGGAGAAGAACGGCAGCAGCACTCCGCCGGTGACGTACATGTGGTGCGCCCACACCGTCGCCGAAAGGCCGGCGATGGCGATCGTCGCGCTGATCAGGCCGACATAACCGAAGATCGGCTTGCGGCTGAATACCGGAATGATCTCGGAGACGATCCCGAAGAATGGCAGGGCGATGATGTACACCTCTGGATGACCGAAGAACCAGAAGAGGTGCTGCCAGAGCAGAGCGCCGCCGTTTGACGGGTCGAAGACCAGCGCGCCGAATTTTCGGTCGACCTCGAGCGCGAGCAGCGCGGCGGCCAGAACGGGGAAGGCCAGCAGGACCAGGACACCGGTCAGCAGGACGTTCCAGGTGAAGATCGGCATACGGAACATGGTCATGCCGGGGGCGCGCATGCAGATGATCGTGGTGATGAAGTTGACCGAACCGAGGATCGTGCCGAAGCCGGAGAAGGCCAGACCCATGATCCACAGGTCTGCGCCGACGCCCGGGGAGCGGACCGCGTCGGTGAGCGGGGAGTAGGCGAACCATCCGAAGTCGGCCGCACCCTGCGGGGTGAGAAAGCCTGCCACGGCGATCAGCGAGCCGAAGAGGTACAGCCAGTAGGCCAGCATGTTCAGCCGCGGGAACGCCACGTCGGGCGCACCGATCTGCAGCGGCATGATCCAGTTCGCGAAGCCGGCGAACAGCGGCGTCGCGAACATCAGCAGCATGATCGTGCCGTGCATCGTGAACGCCTGGTTGAACTGCTCGTTCGAGATGATCTGGTCACCCGGACGAGCGAGCTCGGCACGCATGACGAGGGCCAGGACACCACCGACGATGAAGAAGGCGAACGAGGTGATCAGGTACATCGTGCCGATCGTCTTGTGGTCGGTGGTGGTCAGCCACCTGATGACCACGTTCCCCGGCTGCCGACGCCGTACAGGCAATTCGTCCTGGTAGGCGGCATCGGCCTCCGCCGATACTGAGGGACCCCTCGTCGTCACTGCGGCACTCCTTCGGTCGACGGCCGATTGCGGACTCGGCGACCAGGATGGACTCCCCGCGGCGGGACCGCAGGTCATCTCCGTGCGCACTGCACCAGTGGCTGGCAAAGGACACTCCACTGGCCGAAGGTCATGATGTCCGTGTTGACGAGCGCACCGCGCCCAAAGGGCCGAACTGCCGCCTCAGACCGTGGCCCAGGCGCGCAGCGCCTTCCGCGAGGGGAAGTCGGCGACGTTCTTGTCGAGCGGGTCGTCGGTGTACTGATGGATGCGCCAGGCCGCGTCGATCCGTGGTGCGGCCGCCTTGCCGTAATCGGCGATCCAGAGTCCGTCGCCGGCGTACGAGCTCGTGTCGTGGTTGATCCAGAAGGAGCGGTTGCAGTAGAGCAGGACTCGGTGATGAGGCCTGAGCCTTTTCACCTCCCGAATGAAGCGGTCCTTGTCCGCGCTGCTCGCGCGTGTGCCCTCGCCCGTCTGTTCCCAGTCGACTGCGAGGAGGTCTCCTTCACGCTCCGGTGTTCTCTCGACGAAATACTCCGCCTGTTCCTTCGCGTGTCCCGGCCAGAGGAAGTGGTAGAAACCGACGACGCACTCGGCGTCCCTGACACGTTTCACCTGGCTCTTCAGTCGTGGATTGACATAGGAGCGGCCCTCGGTCGCCTTGACGAAGACGAAGTCCAGACCGTCCGTGTCGAAGTCCGTCTGATAGGCGCTGACATCGACTCCGTGCAGCACGGGCACCACCTCCAAGTGGGGGGTTGTGGTTCCGTTTGTCGCTCCCATACCTGCCCACCAGGAGCTCTCCCACCCGTCACCCGGGTGCTGAACCGATTCGGCAGCCCGGAATAGTGCCCGCTCCCCCGGGGTTGGTGATCCGGCGAGACCCTTTTAGTCCAGGCACTCGGCATCGGAAGGTCGGATTCATGAAGATCGGCATCATCGGGGCGGGCAACATCGGCGGCAATCTCGCCCGGCGGTTCACGGCACTCGGGCACGACGTGTCCGTCGCCAACTCCCGTGGCCCCGAGACGCTCGGTGCGCTGGCCGAGGAGACGGGTGCCACGCCGGTCACGTCGACGGAGGCGGCCCGGGGAGCGCGGATCGTCGTGGTGACCGTTCCCCTCAAGGCGGTCCCGGACCTGCCCTCGGGCATTCTCGACGGAGCGGCGGACGATGTCGCCGTCATCGACACGGGCAACTACTACCCGCAGCAGCGTGATGGACGTATTTCCGCCATCGAGGACGGGCTGACGGAGAGCCGGTGGACCGAGCAGCAGATCGGCCATCCGGTGATCAAGGCGTTCAACGGTACGTATGCCCAGGACATCCTCGACAAGGGGCTCCCCCAGGGCGCACCCGGCCGGCAGGCCCTTCCGGTCGCCGGCGACGACACGGCGGCCAAGCAGGCGGTCCGTGACCTTATCGACGAGCTGGGCTTCGACACCGTCGACGCGGGCGGCCTCGACGAGTCCTGGCGTCAGCAGCCGGGCACGCCCGTGTACGGAAACCAGGGCGACGCCGAGGCCATCGCGAAGGCCTTGGCGGAGGCGTCACCGGAGCGCACCGCCGACTGGCGTGCCTGACCAGGGCCGTCGTGCCGTCCTCCGACGGCCGCGCCCCGGCCTCGTGC
>NZ_JBHWZS010000534.1:0-2716 GCF_042728155.1 Streptomyces sp. NPDC060209 | reverse complement strand
GCTTCGCGGTGACGGGGACCCGGAGGGCCTGGTCACAACCCTAACCACCGCGTACATGCACGGTGCCCTTCTGCCGGAGGCGCCTGAGATGAAGAGAGAGGACAGCCTCGTGGCCACCAAGTCCCCCGCCCGCCGCAGGCGCCAGCCCGCGGCGACCACGAAGCCCCGCAAAGCCGGGGGCGCTACGGCAACGGCGACCCCGGCTTCAGTTTCCGCCCAGGCCGTCGCCCCCGAGACCATCGTGCCGGTGGTGTTCCCGGAGGCCGTCCCGATCTTGGCCGATGCCGCCGACCGCGCCGCTGACCTCCGCGACCTGGCTGCCGACGATGTCGCGCGTATCCTCGCCGACGGGGAGGCCCGCGTCACCGAGCTGCTGGACGGCGCGCGCACCGAGGTTGCCTCGATCATCGAGGCAGCCAGCGCCGAACAGTCCCGGCTCCTGGCCGCTGCCGCGACGGACGCGGGCCGGGTCCGCGCGGAGGCTGCCACCACCGGGTTCGCCGACGCGGAGCAGGTCCGTGCCGACGCCGAAGCGAAGGCGGAGCAGGTGCTCGCCGACGCGCGCCTTGAGGCCGACGCTGTTACGACGAAGGCGACCGGTGAGGCCGACCAGGTCCTTGTCGATGCCCGCCGCCAGGCGGAAGAGGTCTCCACCGCGGCGGCCGCGCAGGCGGAGGAGGTGAAGAGCGAGGCCGGGCAGGCCGCCGCCAAGGCTCTCGCCGACGCGGAGAGCGTGCGCACCGAGCTGTTGGCCGGTGCGGAGCGTGCTGCGGCTGAGACCCGCACTCGTGCGACCACCGAGGCCGAACAGGTCCTGGAGCGGGCACGGGGCGAAGCCGAGAGGGTGGCCGCCGAGCTGCGTGAGGATGCCGCGCGTGAGCGGGAGGCGTCCCGTGCGGATGCGGTCCGCGCGCGGACGCTGACCAAGGAGGACATCGGCCGGCTGCGGGCGACGGCGGCCGAGGATGCCGAGCGTCTGACCCGCACCGCCCGCGAGGAAGCGGACCGGATCCTGGCTGCCGCCCGCACCAAGCGGGAGGCTGAGCTCAAGGAAGCCGGGCAGGCACTGGCCCAGGCCCGGCTGCGGGAAGCGGACGCGGACGTCACGCTGAAGGCTGCCGACGACATGGTGGCTGAGGCCGCCGCCCGGATGAAGCGCGCCACCGATCGCACTGAGCAGGCTCTGGAACGCAAGCGTCTGAGGCTCCAGGCCAGCGAGGAGCGCAGGGAGGCGATGGAGACCCGGAAGGCGAAGGCCCGTGAGCTTCGGGCTGCGGACCGGACGGGTAAGCCGGCCGTGGCCGACCGTGTCAGGAAGTTCGTGAAGGTCAACTCGGAGCGCCTGATGGTGATCGGCCCGATCACCGCGCCGATGGCCGTCGCGTGGACGGGGCAGGCCGGGTTCGCCGAGGACATCCTCGGCTGGGTCGTCCCGTTCACGATTCTGTTCGCCGCCGCCTGGGAACTGTCGACGGCGTTCGTCGGCTGGATGTACCACCAGGCCCGCCAGGGCGGTGATGCCGGAACCCTCTACCGGGTCTCCACCTGGATCTTCGCTCTGGGCGCCGCGGTCATGAACTTCTGGCACGCCTCTGGTGAGCCGGTGCCCGGCAGCCGGGTCTGGGACGTGAACGCCCAGGCGTGGACGGAGCAGATGACCTACTGGAATTTCACGCCGAAGGCTGTGGCGTTCGCCGCCATGTCGATCGTCGGGATGGTGCTGTGGGAGCTGTACGCCTCGCTGATCCACCGCCGCAAGCTCCGTGAGGACGGCAGGGTCGCCAAGGCCCGTCCCTCCATGGGGGCGGTCCGCTGGGTCCGCTACCCGCGCCACAGCTTCACCGCCTGGTCCCTCGCGATCACCGACGCACGGCTGACCACGCTGGACCGGGCCTGGACCGCAGCCGGTGTGCAGCTCGCGGACCGCAAGGCGGTCCGGACCGGTCTGGCCCTGCACCGCGTCGTCGTCCCCCGGGTCCGGACCGCCGGTCACGGACCGGCCTCCATCCCCGCGATCCTCACTCTCACCCGCACGGACCGGTCCGGACCGCACGAGGCACCCGTTGCGGTCCGCCCGGTCCAGCACGCCGCTCACGCGGTCCGGTCCGGTCCTGGATACAGCAGCGCGGTCCACGGTCGGGTCCGGACCGAAGGAGTCTCGGACCGGACTGGCGGACCGGCACTCGCTCTGGAGCCCGGTCCGGCCGACCGTAGGGGCGCTGACCAGCAGACCAACCCTGGTCCGGACCGGGGTTCTCGGACCGTGCCTGCCAATCGGACCGCACCGGCAGCCCGTAGCGGTACAGCCCGGACCGCCGACGCCGCCCCCGGCACACAGGGGACGGACCGGACCGGACCGGCGGACCGGCAGGCCCCGGACAGCGCATCGGGTCCGGATCGAGGAGAGGAAGGCGGTCCGGACCACACGGTCATCTCGCTCACGGACCTGGAGCGGACCGCACTGGACCGGCTCCGGACCGCGAAGCAGCCACTGAACCGGGCCAACATCGCCAACGCGGTCCGGACCGAGGGCGGGACCATCGCAACGGACCGCGCCGGGCAGATCGCGGTCGCCCTCAAGCAGAACACGGTCCACTGACCGGACCGCCCGCACGACGCACCTGCCGCTCATAGTCGCCACCGGTCCGCGCTCGCGTCTCAAGCGCGGACCGGTGACGGCCACGGCCGGCAGGCCGCACCCTGCCCCTAACACGGC
>NZ_JBHWZS010000533.1:0-2751 GCF_042728155.1 Streptomyces sp. NPDC060209 | reverse complement strand
CTGGACTCCGTCAACAGCTCCACAGCCCCCGACGACCAGTCCACCTTCGACGACGGTTCATCCACATGCAGCGTCCTCGGCAACACACCATGCCGAAGCGCCTGCACCATCTTGATGATCCCCGCAGCACCCGCCGCAGCCTGCGTATGACCGATGTTGGACTTCAACGACCCCAGCCAGAGCGGCTGGTCCTGTGCGCGGCCCTGGCCATAGGTCGCCAGCAGCGCCTGCGCCTCGATCGGGTCACCCAACGTCGTCCCGGTCCCGTGCGCCTCGACCGCGTCGATGTCTCCGGGGGACAGCCGTGCACCCGCCAGCGCCTGGCGGATGACCCGCTCCTGCGAGGGTCCGTTAGGTGCCGTCAGACCGTTGGACGCACCGTCCTGGTTGACCGCCGACCCCCGCACCACCGCCAGCACCTCATGACCCAGCCGCCGCGCATCCGACAACCGCTCCAGCAACAACACCGCCACGCCCTCCGCGAGCCCGGTTCCGTCGGCCGCGTCCGCGAACGCCTTGCACCGGCCGTCGCGCGCCAGCCCCCGTTGCCGGGAGAAGTCGACGAACACCTCGGGGGTCGCCATGACAGCCACACCGCCCGCGAGAGCCATACCGCATTCGCCGTTGCGCAGGGCCTGCGCCGCCAGATGCAACGCCACCAGCGACGACGAGCACGCCGTGTCCACCGTGACGGCGGGGCCCTCCAGGCCCAAGGTGTACGCGACCCGCCCCGAGGCAACGCTGCCCGAGTTACCGATGCCGAAGTAGCCCTCCAGGCCTTCGGGAAGCTTCTCCACGTCGTCGGCGTAGTCGTGGTACATGAGCCCGGTGTAGACGCCGACGCTGCTGCCCCGCAGCGAGGTCGGATCGATGCCCGCCCGCTCGAACACCTCCCACGACACCTCCAGCAGCAACCGCTGCTGCGGATCGACGGCGAGCGCCTCGCGCGGCGATATGCCGAACAGCGTGGCGTCGAATCCGCCGGGTTCGTCGATGAAGCCGCCCTCGTCGGCGTACGACGTGCCGGTGCGGTCCGGGTCAGGGTCGAAGAGACCGTCCAGGTCCCAGCCCCGGTCGGAAGGGAACGGGGACATCGCGTCCACGCCTCCGTCGACGAGCTTCCAGAGGTCGTCCGGTGAGGCGACCCCGCCCGGCAGCCGGCAGCCCATCCCCACGATCGCGATCGGTTCGGTCCTCCTGGACTCGATCTCACGGATCCTCTTGCGGGTCTGCTGGAGTTCGCCCGTCACACGCTTGAGGTAGTCACGCAGCTTGTCGTCGTTCGACATGAGGTTCTTCCTTGGGTCGGTCAGCGGTTCGGCGGGTCGGGCCGATCGGCTGCGCAGCGGGGTCGCCGGAGCACCCGGTCGGCTGCTCGCGGGTCGTCCGGTCGGCGTTCGGGTCAGGAGAGGCCGAGCTCGTTGTCGATCAGGTCGAAGATCTGGTCGTCGGTGGCCACGTCGAGATCGACGGCCCCTCCGGGCCCGGTCACCGCGGCGAGGGACTCCGCCCACTTCGCCGTCAGCGCTTCAAGTCGCGCGGCCACCTGTACCCGCACCTTCTCGTCGGTGGATGTACGGGCGAGCGTCTGCTCCAGCCGGTCGAGTTCGGCGAGTGCCGCCGGGACGACAGCGGTGTCCGTCAGTTCGAGCTGGTCACGCAGATGGTGGGCGAGTGCTGCGGGCGTCGGGTGGTCGAAGACGACCGTGGCAGGTAGCCGCACACCGGTGGACTCCGCCAGGCGGTTACGCATCCGGACAGCGGTCAGGGAATCGAATCCGACCTCGTTGAAGGCCTGGTTCGCCTTAACCGTTTCGTGCACGGAATGACCGAGAACGCTGGCCGCGTCGCTCCGGACGAGCTCCACGAGGAGACGGGTCTGCTCGGCTTCTCCGACCGCAGCGAGTCGTCGCGTCAGCGACTGGCCGCTTCCGTCGGCGACGGTCCGCACGGTCTTCCTCGGGGCTCGTACGAGTCCGCGCAGCAGCGGTGCCAGTTCGCCGGCCGCAGCCTGCTTGCGAAGCGCGGCGAAGTCGAGCTTCGTCGGCACCAGCAACGCCTCATCGGACACCAGCGCACGGTCGAACAGCGCGAGTGCCTCTGCTGACGACAGCCCTGCCTGGCCTCCGCGTGCCATATGGCCGAGCTCGACGCCGTCGAGGTGTCCGGTCATGCCGCTCGCCTCGGACCACAGGCCCCACGCCAGCGACACCGCGGGCAGACCCTGCTCACGGCGGGTCTGCGCCAGACCGTCCAGGAAACCGTTCGCCGCCGCGTAATTCCCCTGGCCGGCGTTACCGAAGACACCGGCACCGGAGGAGAAGACGACGAACGCGGCCAGGTCCAGCTCGCGTGTGAGCTCGTGAAGGTGCCACGCCGCATCGGCCTTCGGACGAAAGACGGTGCCGATACGTTCCGATGTCAGGGACGAGAACACTCCGTCGTCGAGTACTCCGGCGGCGTGGATGACGGCGGTGAGGGGATGCTCGGCCGGGATCCCCGCCAGCACATCCGCAAGCGCCTCACGATCCCCCGCATCAGCCGCGACCACCTCCACCCGCGCACCCGCAGCCATCAACTCCTCGACCAACTCCGCCGCACCCTCCGCCGACGGACCACGACGACTCACCAACACCACACTGCGCACACCATGCACACCCACCACATGCCGGGCCACCAACCCACCCAACGTCCCCGTACCACCCGTGATCAACACCGACCCCGAACGATCCAGAACCCGCCCAGAACCCA
>NZ_JBHWZS010000532.1:0-2771 GCF_042728155.1 Streptomyces sp. NPDC060209 | reverse complement strand
CCCGGAAAGGGGCCCCGCGGACCTTCGGAGCGCGCGGCCTCGGTCAGCCGGCCGTCTCGTACGGCATCCCGCCCGGCAGCACCTGATGCTGCGGTGAGGCCGAGGAGAGGATGGCGCGCTGCAACTGCTGGAGGAACCAGGCCGGTTCCATGCCCAGTTCCTCGGCGAGGGAACGGCGCAACCGCTGGTACACGTCCAGGGCGCACGAGCGGCGCCCCGACCGCCACAGGGCCCGCATGTACTGGGCGTGCAGGTTCTCGTGGAAGCGGTGGTGGGCGGTGAGCGCGGCGAGTTCGTCGAGGAGTTCCTGGTGGCGGCCGAGCCTCATCTCGGCGTCGATGCAGAGCCCCAGGGTGGTCAGCCGCAACTCCTCCAGCCTCGTGACGTGGGCGGTGACGCGCTGGCCGGTGTCGACGTCCGCCAGCACCTGACCGCGGTAGAGCTCCAGGGCCTGCGAGAGGAACGTTACGCCCGCCTCGTCGTCCCCCCGGCTGATGGCCTCACGGCCCTGCTTGGCGAGCCGGCTGAAGCGGTGCAGGTCGAAGGCGGTGTCGGGAATCCTGAGCATGTATCCCGGACCCGCCGTCACCAGCAGCTCACCGGCGGAGGGTTCCGCGGCCTGCAACAGCTTGCGGAGCGTGAGTATGTACGTCTGCAGGGTCGTCCTGGCGCTGGCCGGGGGGCGGTTGCCCCACAGCTCCTCCACCAGGGCCGAGACCGGGACTATCTGATTGCAGTAGATGAGGAGAAGCGCCAGTACCTTCTTCGGTTTGGGTGCGCTGGGAACGCAGGGCATTTCGCCGAACCGTAAGTCTAGGATCCCCAGTATGACGACGGAAATGTCCATCATTTCCCCCCCAAGGTCTGCGTTGCCTGGCCGTGACGGACTCCCCCGAGTACCGGTATGACCTGGCCGCTTTGTGTGTAGTGCGTGTGATGCACCCGAACGCTACCCAGACAGGCCGCCAGTACTGTCGAATGGACGCGCCGAGGCGGGACGCCGATTGTCCGAAAGGCGCTTGCACCGCTCTTGAGGTACTGATATGCCGACGGCCGGCCGGCTCCGGAGGATCTCCCACGAGCCGCCCGCCCTTCCCGTCCGGGAAACGGGAAGGGCACGGGGGCGGTGATCAGTTCAAAATGCGGTTCAGCGCCTTCTGCACACAGCGGTCGGCGAGCGCGGTGACGGTCAGAGCCGGTGGCACCGTCGCCATCGTGCCGGGGATGAGCGAGCTGTCGATGACGGTCAGGTTCTCGTACCCGTACAGCCGGCCGTCCGGCCTGCACGCCTTACCGATGACCGCACCGCCGAGCGTGTGCGAGGTGGTGTCGGCGTTGACCCGCAGGGTGGAGGTGTGGGGATTGGCGGCGTTGATCCGGTCCACGGTGGCGGTCACCGCCTGGGTGGCGCGTACGGCGGCGGCACCGGTGCTCGGCCAGGTCAGGGAGACCCCGCCGGTCGACGCGTCGTAACTGAAGTACCCGTCCGCGGAGCACGTGGTCATGGCCAGGGCGCCGAGCGCCCCGGTCCCGTCCGCCGGCGGTACCGGCCACGGAAAATTGATCATGGTGACGGGCTCGTACGGGTTGTCGAGATCCTGGGCGACGATGCCCGACGGGCCGCCCTGCGTGGGGTTGTTCCACGGCATGCCCACCCGCACCGTCTGCCGGTCGCTGTTGGTGCCCCATCCCTTGCCCACCGAGGCGCGGAGCGCGGGCAGGCTGCCCCGTCCCCTGGCGGCCACCAGCAGCCGGCTGGTCCCCAGCGAACCCGCCGCGAAGAACACGTGCTTGGCGCTGTAGTCCGGCCGGGCGACCACGGCACCAGTGTCGTCGATGCGTTCGCACCGCACCACGTAACGGCCGGCCGCGGGCACCACGTCCACCACACGCGTCAGGGTCTCCACCGACACCCGTCCGGTGGCCTCGGCGTCGGCCAGGATGGTCCGGTCGACGCTGCGCTTGGCCCCGCTGTTCGCGCCCCAGATGGAACGGGCGAGTATCAGCGACGGCTCCCGGGTACCCGCCTGCTCCTCCCGCACCGCCTGCCAGTCCACCGCCATGTCCGCCCGGAACGGCGCCAGGCCCGCGGCCGTGGTCTCGGCGGTGAAGGAACGGGCGGCGGTGTAGTGCGTGGAGGCGTAGACGTCGTCCGGCATCGGGGCCGGACCGATCAGGGCGCGGGCCCGGGTGTACCAGCGCTCGCTCATCTCGTCGAACTCGATGTTCGTCCCGAACGCCCGGTTGAAGGCCGCCTCGGAGGGCTTGAGCATCACCGCGTTGTTGACCAGGGACCCGCCGCCGACACCCGCACCGGCGAGCGCGATGACTCCGTCGGCCCTGAAGGCTTCGAGCACCCCGGGGTACACGTCGAGCTGCTGGGGGACGAACGGGCTCCAGGAATTGAGCCAGGAGGCCCGGCCGTCCGGTGCCGCGGGGGTGGCGAAGGTGCCGCCCTGCGCGGTGACCGGCCAGCGCCTGCCCCGTTCGAGAACCACCGAGTTCAGACCTGCCTGGGCGAAACGGAGGGCGGCGACGCTGCCCGCGTAACCACTGCCGATGATGAGGATCTCGACGGGCTCCGCGGCCGCGGCCACGGCGGGCCGTAGCGGAAGGACCCCGAGTGCCGTGCCCGCTGCGACGCCGGTGAGGAACCGGCGACGGGAGAGCGACTTCCTGCCTGACATACCACTCCTCTGACTGAGCGTAGGACGGTTGCCGGGGGCGCCGGCGGCCCGCGTGTGCGGCCGGCCGGGCCGTGCGCCCCCGCG
>NZ_JBHWZS010000531.1:0-2790 GCF_042728155.1 Streptomyces sp. NPDC060209 | reverse complement strand
GCCCCCGTGCCTCGCGCCGAACGCCCGCGCGCCGAGCGGGACTCGGCCTGACGCAGGGCCCCGTCGCCGGTGCTTCGCCGGCCGCTCCGGGAGCCGGCCCGCCCTGCCCGGGTCATCCTCCGGCCGGGCGTGCGAGGGTTGCCGTCGGCCGTGCGTGACCTGTGTCTCCAGCGGTTCCCTGGCGCCGAAAAACTAACAGCGCTAGTTTGGGCCCGGGACGGCATCCGTCCGTACGACGCACGGCTTCGGCGGCAGGCACAGCGAGCCCGGGAGGGACAGCCATGAAGGCGCATGACGGGATGTACATCGGCGGGGAGTGGCGGCCCGCCTCGGGCCGGGACACGATCGCGGTCGTGAACCCGGCGGACGAGCAGATCATCGGCCATGTCCCGGCGGGCACCGCCGAGGACGTCGACGCCGCGGTACGCGCCGCACGCGCCGCGTTCCCCGGCTGGGCGGCCACCCCGCCGGCCGAGCGCGCCGCGAGGATCGCCGCGCTGCGCGATGTGCTCGCCGCCCGCACGGACGAGATCGCCGAGACGGTCACCGCCGAGCTCGGCTCGCCGCTTCCGCTGTCCCGGGCGGTGCACGCCGGCGTCCCGGTGCTGGTCGCCGGCTCGTACGCCGAACTGGCCGCCTCGTACCCCTTCGAGGAGAAGCTCGGCAACTCCACCGTCCTGCAGGAGCCCGTCGGCGTCGTCGGCGCGATCACGCCCTGGAACTACCCGCTCCACCAGATCGTCGCCAAGGTGGCCCCGGCGCTGGCCGCGGGCTGCACCGTCGTCCTGAAGCCCGCAGAGGACACCCCGCTCACCGCGCAGCTCTTCGCCGAGGCCACCCAGGAGGCGGGCCTGCCGGCCGGCGTCTTCAACCTCGTCACCGGTATCGGGGCGGTCACCGGGCAGGCACTCGCCGAGCACGAGGACGTCGACCTGGTCTCGTTCACCGGGTCCACGGCCGTCGGCAAGCAGATCGGGGCCACCGCGGGAGCGGCCGTCAAGCGCGTCGCGCTGGAGCTCGGCGGCAAGTCCGCCAACGTGATCCTGCCCGGCGCCGACCTCGCCAAGGCCGTCAACGTCGGCGTGGCCAACGTGATGTCCAACTCCGGCCAGACCTGCAGCGCCTGGACCCGGATGCTGGTCGACGCCGAGCGGTACGAGGAGGCCGTTGCGCTCGCGGCCGCGGCCGTCGCCAAGTACGTGCCGGGGGAGCGGGTCGGCCCCGTGGTCAACGCCAAGCAGCAGGCCCGGGTGCGGGGCTACATCGAGAAGGGCATCGAGGAGGGGGCCCGCCTGGTCGCGGGAGGCCCTGAGGCACCGAAGGACCAGGGCTACTACGTCAGTCCCACCGTCTTCGCCGACGTCACCCCGGACATGACCATCGCGCAGGAGGAGATCTTCGGCCCGGTGCTCTCGATCCTGCGGTACGAGGACGTGGACGACGCCCTGCGGATCGCCAACGACACCGTGTACGGGCTGGCCGGCGCCGTCTGGGGTGCGGACGACGAGGAGGCCGTGGCCTTTGCCCGGCGCATGGACACCGGACAGGTCGACATCAACGGCGGCCGCTTCAACCCCCTGGCGCCCTTCGGCGGTTACAAGCAGTCGGGGGTGGGCCGCGAGCTCGGCCCGCACGGCCTCTCCGAGTACCTCCAGACCAAGTCCCTCCAGTTCTGATCCCGCCCGACGACCCACCGAGGAGTCTGTTCGTGGTCCGCGCCGCTGTACTGCCCGCCGTCGGAGCTCCCCTGGAGATCACCGACATCGAACTCCCGGAACCCGGCCCCGGCCAGGTGAGCCTCAGTCTCGCCGCCGCCGGTGTCTGCCACTCCGACCTGTCCCTGTCCAACGGCACCATGCGGGTGCCCGTCCCCGCCGTCCTCGGCCACGAGGGCGCCGGCACGGTGCTCGCCGTCGGCGAGGGCGTCACCCACGTCGCCGCGGGTGATCCGGTCGTCCTCAACTGGGCGCCGTCCTGCGGCGCGTGCTTCCACTGCGGGATCGGCGAGGTCTGGCTGTGCGCCGACGCGCTCAAGGGCGCGGCGAACATCCACGCCCGTACGGCCGACGGCACCGAGCTCCACCCGGGTCTCAACGTCGCCGCCTTCGCCCAGGAGACCGTCGTCGCCGCGAACTGCGTGCTGCCCGCCCCGGCCGGCATCCCGCTCGACGACGCCGCCCTGCTCGGCTGCGCGGTCCTGACGGGATACGGAGCGGTCCACCACTCCGCCCGGGTGCGTGAGGGCGAGAGCGTCGTCGTCCTCGGTATCGGCGGGGTCGGCCTCGCCGTCCTGCAGGCCGCCCGGATCGCCGGAGCATCGAAGATCATCGCTGTGGACGTGTCACCGGAGAAGGAGGAGCTGGCCCGCCGGGCCGGCGCCACCGACTACGTCGTCGCGTCCGACACCACGCCGCGCGCCGTCCGCAAGCTCACCGGAGGGCAGGGCGCGGACGTCGCCGTGGAGTGCGTGGGCAGGCCCGCCACGATCCGCGGCGCCTGGGAGTCGACCCGCCGCGGCGGCCGCACCACGGTCGTCGGTATCGGCGGCAAGGACCAGCAGGTGACCTTCAACGCCCTGGAGATCTTCCACTGGGGCCGCTCCCTCACCGGCTGCGTCTACGGGAACAGCGATCCGGCACGCGACCTGCCGGTGCTCGCCGACCACATCCGCGCCGGACGGTTCGACCTCTCGATGATGGTCACGGAGCGGATCTCGCTGGACGGCATCCCGGCGGCCTTCGAGAACATGATCGCGGGCAAGGGCGGACGCGCACTGGTCGTGTTCTGACC
>NZ_JBHWZS010000530.1:0-2837 GCF_042728155.1 Streptomyces sp. NPDC060209 | reverse complement strand
CCACGCGTTCAGCTTCGGAGAGGGGTCGGGACGGCAGTGCCACGGCCGTCCCGGAAGAGACCTGCCCGCAGCGGGGTTCGCACCGCTGGAGATGTGTGCGGGAGGGAGCCGAGGGCCCGCCCGCCTGGCGTGCCTCAGCCGGCGGCCCGGTGCGAAGTGCGGGGCGCGGCGGGCAGAGGCGCCTGTGCCGCCCGCGTCACATCGCCGACCAGCTCGACCACATCGGGCCCGTACGCCTGGGAGTTGACCACCTTCAGGAGCAGCACGAACGAGCCGTTACGGTGCTTTCGCTGCAACTTCTCGTAGTTGCGCATCAGATAACGCGAGGCCGCCTGGTTGGTGATGGCGCGCTGGCCGCAGAGCAGGAAGACGGGGCGGGCGTCCTGGCCGCCGGTCAGCCGTGCGAGCAGCACATGTTCGGACGTTCCCGGCTCCAGCCGGTAGCGCTCCGAACCCACCTGGAAGGCCGCCCGGTCGGGGCCCGGCTCGGGCCCGGTATTGATCTTCACCCCCGGCAGCAGCGACTGCAGGTGCGCGGCCATACGCCGGTTGGACCCCGGCCCGCCGACACAGAACTCCGTGCGTTCACCGAAGCCCTGATGGGCGGTGTCGTGGGACACGATCTGCGCGTGTGCGGCGCAGTCCTTGATGAGAGCCGAGAGTTCGAGCAGTGCGAAGACGTCATGGCGGTGGACCGCGCCGTCGCCACCGGCATCGCGATTGACGACGAGCAGGCACTCGGAATTCCCCGGCATCCCGAAGAAGGCCTGCTTGCGGCGGAGTTTGCGCCGCCAGAGGTATGTGCGGGCGAGCCAGCCCAGGGCGGCGCTGATTCCGGCAGCTATGAGGCCGAGCACGATGTTGCGTACGTCGTCATTCATGAGCGGGCATATTAGCGGTCCGTCCGGACGTGTGGCCGAGGCGGTCCTGACGGTACGGGTGGTGCGGCGTTACCCTGCGCGGACGATTCTTCACAGGAGGTACGGATGCGTCGTTCCGTCGGCCGGAATGTGTCGTTCCTAAGTGTGATCGCAGTCATCGGCTCGCTCGGTGCCGCGGCGCCGGCAGCTTCGGCGCCACCCGTGCCACCTCCCAAGTCCCCGCTGGCGGTGGGATACGGGGGAGCCGTGTCGAGCGTCGACGCGGACGCCTCCGCGGCCGGTATCGAGGTACTCCGCAAGGGAGGCAACGCCGTTGACGCGGCCGTGGCCACCGCCGCGGCGCTGGGTGTCACCGAGCCCTACTCGGCGGGAATCGGCGGCGGTGGGTACTTCGTCCACTACGACGCCAGGACCGGCAGGGTGCAGACCATCGACGGCCGCGAGACCGCCCCCCGGAGCGCGGACTCCTCGCTCTTCCTGGAGAACGGGCAGCCGATCCCCTTCAACGACGCCGTCACCAGCGGGCTGGGGGTCGGTACCCCCGGCACGCCCGCGACCTGGGAGAAGGCGCTCGACGCCTGGGGCAGCAAGCCGCTCGGGCGGCTGCTCGAACCGGCCGAGCGGCTGGCCCGTGACGGATTCGTCGTGGACGAGACCTTCCGCTCGCAGACCGCGGCCAACGAGGCGCGGTTCGCCGACTTTCCCGCGACCGCCGAACTCTTCCTCCCCGGCGGTCAATTGCCGGTGACAGGATCGGTGTTCAAGAATCCCGACCTCGCCCGTACCTACCGGACGCTCGGACGCGAGGGCGTCGACGAGCTGTACCGGGGCGAGCTGGCCCGGGACATCGTGTCCACGGTGCGGAAGCCGCCCGTGGACCCGGCGGCAACGCGAGTGGTGCGTCCGGGAGATCTTACGACCGGGGATCTGAAGGCCTACCGCGCGCTGCGCCAGGCCCCGACGAAGGCCGCCTACCGTGGCCTCGACGTGTACGGCATCGCGCCGTCCTCGTCCGGGGGCACGAGCGTGGGTGAGGCCCTCAACATCCTTGAGTCGACGGACCTTTCGAAGGCGAGCGAAACGCAGTACCTGCACCGCCTCATCGAGGCGAGCCGGATCGCGTTCGCCGACCGCGGCCGATGGGTCGGCGACCCCGCGTTCGAGGACGTGCCGACGCGGGAGCTGCTCAGCCAGCGGTTCGCCGACTCGCGCGAGTGCCTCATCAAGGACGACGCGGTGCTCACGAGCCCGCTCGCGCCGGGCGACCCGCGCGACCCTGCCCGCTGCGCCACCGGGGGCGAGGCCGCCCCGACGACGTACGAAGGTGAGAACACGACGCACCTGACCACCGCCGACAAGTGGGGCAACGTCGTCGCGTACACCCTGACGATCGAGTCGACGGGCGGCAGCGGTATCACCGTGCCTGGCCGGGGGTTCCTGCTCAACAACGAGCTGACCGACTTCTCGTTCGCGCCGGCGAATCCGGCGGTCCACGACCCGAATCTGCCCGGTCCGGCCAAGCGTCCGCGCTCGTCGATCTCGCCGACCATCGTGCTGGAGCACGGAAAGCCCGTACTCGCTCTGGGATCGCCGGGCGGTGCCACGATCATCACCACCGTCCTCCAGTCGCTGACCGGCCACTTGGACAGGGGGCTGCCGCTCGTCGAGGCGATCGCCGCCCCGCGCGCCAGCCAGCGCAACTCGGCCACCACCGAGATCGAGCCGGGGCTGTGGGACAGCCCGGTGCGCAAGGAGTTGGAGGCCCTCGGGCACGTGTTCAAGGCGAACCCGGAGATCGGGGCCGCCACGGGCATCCAGCGCCTCCCCGGAGGGCGCTGGCTCGCGGCAGCCGAAAAGGTGCGGCGCGGGGGCGGGTCGGCCATGGTGGTATCGCCGAGCGGCCGTTCCTGACCGATCGGCACAAGCAGCGGCCTCGGGGCCGGAAGGGCGTGGTTC
>NZ_JBHWZS010000529.1:0-2843 GCF_042728155.1 Streptomyces sp. NPDC060209 | reverse complement strand
CGCCAGCGCCAACCGCACATCGTCCGCGGCTACTTCGGTGGCCCACACGTCCGCTACGTCCTGAACGAGAACCCCATGAGTTTCTGATCAATATGGCGTGACGCAGGAAGTTCTTTCCGGGGTGCTGGTCGAGTTGGGGCCCTGGAGCGGTTCTTCCAGGACGACGCGGGCCGCGAGCTGGTGAAGTCGAAGCGGCGCTCGCACAACCGGCTCGACTTCGACGCCCAGCTGACGAACGTGTGCTGTGTAGGGGCTGCCCCGGCAAACCAGGTCGGCCCCTACACCTTCTCTAGGCGACGCACCCGTTGCACGCGTCGGTCAGCGATGAGTCACGGGGAAAGCGTGCCGAGCATCTTGATGCAAGCCGGGAGGGGCCGGGAGGCAGTCCACAGCACCACCTCCCGGTGCCTGGCCGAGCGGGACTGGGGGCGCTCACCGGCGGTTCCCAATACCGTCCCCGGTCTTCCGGTCAGTGAGCTGTTTGGCAAGCCTCTTCACCTTCCGGCGGACCTGTTCGCCGACGACCTCGGGCTGTGGGACGCCGGCGACCCGAGCGGCTTCGGGCCAGTTGTTGACCCCAGGGCGGCTGCGTGCGATGGCCACCGCCTGCTCCTGTTCGGAGAGAGCGTTCAGGATCTCGATCAGGCGCGGGTCATCGAAGCCCTCGAAGTCCGTGTCAGCGGCGGGCTGCCCGGAGAGCACGTCGTACAGGGTCATCCCGTCGCCGAGCGGGGCGTCGAGGAGTCGCACGCGCACACGGTTGGCCTGGCGGAGCCAGATCGGCTTGAGCTGTCCGTTGATGACTTTGGCCTCGGCCAAAAACTGGTCCATCGCGCCGGGGGAGAGCTGGCCTTCGTTGTAGAGCGGATCCGCCCAGTCGCCGAGCAAAGCGGTGGAGACCGGCTCACTCCATCCGCTCCACCGTCCCAAGCCCTCCGAGACGAAGGCGCGGAGCGCGGCCCGGTCCCCAGTGCGCGCTGCCTCGCGAGCGTTCATCACTCGGACCACATCGGGCACAGGGACGCCAACCGCCCGGAACCCAGACTCGATCGTCTGGTTGTCCGGGTGGTTGGGCTTGAGCACCGCCATGCCAGTGGTGGTGGTGATCATCGTGGGAGGAGTGCCGCGGTCGAACGGCTCAGGCTGTTCGAACGTACCGTCCAGGTCGAGGGCCACGGTCCCGTCCGCGCGAAGGGTCACGAGCTCGCCTTCCGCCCCGGTCCAGTCAACTGGGAACAAGGCCATGACCGCCCCAGCGCCGTCCGTATCCCAGTTGAACTGGTTGATCTGCTCCGCGATGTGGGTGTCGATGGAGTCGTTGTCCTCGACCATGTAGTAGCTGGGCGTCAGGTCCTCGGCGGCCATGAGCGCCTCCTTACATCGATGGGAAATCCTTCTCCTCTCAGAGGCGGCGTGGGCCCGATCCGACAACGATGCCGAAAGTGGCCATGTGACCCGCATCACATGGCCATCGCCAGGGCTAGGTGCGCATCCCGCACCTCCGGTACTGGTGGGCTTTGCCGGGCGTGACAGAGCTGCAGACAGGGTGACAACAGTTCTTCGAGTGCACCCGCCGTGCTGTCCTGGACTGGCTCGGCCACCGACACAGCTGCTGGCCGAACACGGCCAACCCCCACCTGCTGATCACCCAGAAGACCGCCGTCGAACTCGGCCCGGCTGGCAAGCTCTGGACCATTTGGGCCACCCGCAACCTCACCGCCACCCTGGAACGGCTCCGCGTTGACCGTCAGCTCGAAGAGGCCCTCACCCACGGCGCCGACCCCCTCCACATCGCACTCGTGTTCGGCATCGACGAGAAGACCGCCATCCGCTACGCGGACTCAGCACGAGCGCTTCTGGGCGAAGAAGCCGAGCAGGCATCGCAGTGAAACCCGCTCGACCTGTTTAACCCCATGACGAGATCATGGCCCCATGCCGTCAACCGAATCAGCCGCCCGCGAGCTTCAGGACCGCGCCGTTCTCTGGAGCATGGGCGAGATCCGCGCAACCGATATCGTCACCGCTGCCTGTGATGCACTCGTTGCCGGCCTCGACAGTCCTGCCCTACGGATCCTGGCCGCGTGCACGCGCGCGGAGGCGGACTACGACGTCCCCGACCTCCTTCCCCCAGCACTCGACGAACTGGGCCTCACCTTCCACTCAGCGGGCAGCGTTGCCGGACAGGAAGCCGCCGCGAGAGCACTTGCCGCCCGGATGCTGGCCGGCGAACTGACGCCACGCGAGCTGGCCTTCAGGATCCATCAGCGCTTCGGGCACGAGCTGCCTCTGGCCGAGCAACTCGCCAACCTGGACGACGACTACGACGTCCTCGAATACGGCGACAGAACACAGGCGCAGGTCGACGCCGATGTCACGACCGAAGCTTTTCGACTCACGCAGCACCGTCGAGTTCCAACCGAACCCACGGGTCTACCGACCTGAAGCAGACCGGTGCACCCGTGGGTTCAGGCTGAAGGACCTTCGGTTTCCTTAAACCCACAGGGATCTTGGCCCCGGAGTCCTAGCCCAGACGGCAGCCGCAAAGTAACCGGCGAGTACTTTTCACGTTGCCAGGCGGCCCATTTTCCGGCATGCGGTGAGCTGCCCAGGTAGATCTACGCACTCAGGCTGTGTCATGTACCGGGCGGCCACTTCCCTCCCCTGAGGAGCAGCACTTCCGGAGCGCCCGTTTCTCTCTTCTGACCTGGGCTTTTGCGGCACTGCGCAAAGGCCTCGCTAAGCATGCTCGCGTTAGCGATGCTCGTTCTCGAGTGGCGAACGGGGTTCACCCAGGGCGCGCCGTCGTCCGTTCGGGGAACGGTCAAAGTGACCGTTCCCCGAAC
>NZ_JBHWZS010000528.1:0-2887 GCF_042728155.1 Streptomyces sp. NPDC060209 | reverse complement strand
ATCCGAACGAGAGGCCCCAGGTCATACCGACGGTCCGGCGCCACCGGCGGATGCCGGTGGCGCCTGCACCCCGTCATTCGTGGGCAGTGGTCAGGGACTCGTAGTACGCACCGAGCTTCCGCAGGTAGAAGAGGTCGCCGGTGTCCTGATCACGCTCGAAGCGCGGAGCGTCCTTGATCTGGTCCTTGGTACACCTGACCTTGATCACCCGTTCGGTTCCGTCGACGGCCGTCACCATGCCTGCGGGCACGACGACACTTCTCCCGAACTTCCAGACTCCCGCGTCGATCACCAGATGGTCGAACCCCGGTACCGGTGAGAGTCTGATGACGGTGCCCACGCTTCCGTCCGGTGCTTCCACCGCGTATCCGATCACGCCGTCACCCAGTGCGCCGTCCATCTGCGCCGGACCTGCCCAGACCGTATCCATGGTCACCTCCTCCTGGCAGCCGGCCGGATCCGGCCGCCGGACCTTCCATATGCCCCCTCGAGCGCGGGCGATGCGGGGCCGGTCCCGGCTTGCTACCCGGTCGGCGTCACAGAGCCATCTCGTACGCCCCCGACAGTGCCTCGACACGGTCCCAGACCCGGGCCGAGCGAGCCTCGTCCCCGACGGGGCGCCGTACCGCGGCGATGGCCCAGTGCTGCTGTTCCTCCGTCGCGGAGTCCTTGCCGTGCAGCTCGACGGCGTTCGCGGAGAAGTCACGGACGAGTACGGAGAACAGCTCGTCGAGGACGTCCTCGTCCAGTCCGGTCAGCCGGGCCTGCTCCAGGATCAGCTGGCCGTGGACGACCAGGGCGAAGAGCTGGCCGACGGACAGCAGGAAGTCGAGGTCGCGGCTCTGCTGCTCGTCGGGCGCGATACGGGCCACGAAGTCGCACAGCGCGTCCGCCTGTTCCCGGAAGCGGGCGACGTTGGGGACCGCGGCGTACGCGTCGTAGGCCGGGCGCCAGTCGTGGAAGCGCACGGAGCCGAGGCCGCGGGCCGGTCCCTGCCGGAAGAGGAACGCGTCGTCCGCGGCGTCCAGACGCGTCGTCACGGGCTCGTACCCGGCGGGCTCCAGCAGGTGGTTGCGCATGAACTTCAGGATGAGAGCGAGGTTGACGTGGACCGTGCCCTCGAGCTTGGGCAGGCCGCGGATCTCCACGGCGGCCTGCGCGAAGTACGTGTCCTTCTCGAAGCCCTTGGCGGCGACGACGTCCCACATCAGGTCGATGACCTTCTCGCCCTCCGTGGTCACCTTCATCTTCGTCATCGGGTTGAACAGGAGGTACCGGCGGTCGTCGGGTCCGGCCGAGCGGAAGTAGTCGACGGCGCGGTCGCTGAACAGCTTCATGCCGACGAGCCGGACGTAGGCATCGGCGAGCTCACGGCGGACGTGCGGGAACGCGGTCACGGGGCGGCCGTAGAGGATGCGGTTGTGCGCGTGGGTGACGGCCTCGTACATCGCGTGCTCGCAGATGCCGATCGAGGCGGTGCAGAGGTTGAACTTGCCCACGTTGACGGTGTTGAGGGCGGCGTCGAAGGCGGCGCGGCCGGTGTGCAGTACGTCGTCGGGACCGACCGGGTAGCCGTCGAGGCGGAACTCGCTGACGTACTTGGACGAGTCGACGACGTTCTTCACCAGGTGGTAGGCGGAGTGGCGGCTGTCGGCCGCGAAGAAGACGTAGCCGTCCGGGCCCTCGACGTCCGTTCGGCGGCCGAAGACGGAGACCAGGCCGGCGGCGTTGCCGTTGCCTATGTAGTACTTGGAACCGGTGGCAAGGAAGCCGCCGTCGCCGTCGGGCTCCAGAAGCATGTCGGTGGAGTAGATGTCGGCGCCGTGCGCCTTCTCCGACAGCCCGAACGCGAACACCTCGCCCTGGGACAGCAGTTCCGCCGCGCGGCTGCGGGCGGCGGCGTTGTCGCTCTGCCAGACCGGGCCGAGACCGAGGATGGTCACCTGCCAGGCGTACCAGTAGTCGAGTCCGTAGAACCCGAAGATCTCGTTGAGCGCGGCGATCCGGGCGGTGTCCCAGCGCTGGTCCTCCCGCTCCGCGGCGGAAGCGGGGGTGAGGAAGGTGGCGAACAGGCCTTCCTTCGCGGCGAACTCGAGGAAATCCCCCAGCCACGCTCGGGACCGGTAGTCCTCGATGATCCGGCGCTTGCCTCGGTTCTCGAACCAGTCGATGGTGGCGCGCAGCAGCCTGCGGGTCTCGGGGTCGAAGTGCGCCGGGTCGTAGGTACTCGGGTTGAACAGCAGCGGGTCGGCCATGGTGATACGCCTTCCGAGGGGTTGCGGGCGGGAGGATGCGGGACGGTTCAGATACGCGGGTCGGCCGCGCCGAGCCTGTGCAGGGTGGCGAGTACGTCGTCGAGCCAGGCGACCGTCATGCGCTCGTACGCGATGCCGCCGCGCAGCACGACGTGCTGCAGCTCCTGGCCGGCGTCGAGCGGGGCGGGGGCGCCGGGACCGGTGAAGTCACGCTGTTCCCCGGCGAGGTAGTGCGCGAGCCGGTCGCTGTGCACCCGGTGGTGCCGCTCGACCTCGTGGAGCAGCGCGGCCGGGTCGTCGAAGGCCGCGCCCCGGATCTTCACGGCGAGATCGTGGCGGAGGCTTTCGGGTTCGATCGGTTCGTGCAGCCAGTCGGAGAGGGCGGCGCGGCCGGGGCCGGCGACGGAGTACTCCTTCTTGTCCGGCCGGCGCTCCTGCGGGACGTCGCGGACGTCGAGCAGGCCGTCGCCCTCCATGCGCTTGAGGACGCGGTAGATCTGCTGGTGCGTGGCGGTCCAGAAGTATCCGATGGACCGCTCGAACCTCCGGGCCAGCTCATAGCCTGAGCCCGGCTGCTCCAGCAGGGAGACGAGGATCGCGTGTTCGAGCGCCATGCCCCGATCGTTCTATGC
>NZ_JBHWZS010000527.1:0-2893 GCF_042728155.1 Streptomyces sp. NPDC060209 | reverse complement strand
GTCCGGGCCCACTGCTGTGCGGCGACGACGGCGGCCGACGTCGCCGATCGCCGCTACTTGTCGTTCTGTACGGGGATGTCGAGCACCACCTGCGTGCCGCGCACCGGGGCCGGGACCATGCCGAACGTGCCGCCCAGCTCACCCTCCACCAGGGTCCGCACGATCTGCAGTCCCAGATTTCCGGCCCGCTGGGGATCGAACCCCTCGGGCAGCCCGCGCCCGTCGTCCGTCACGGTGATCAGCAGCCGGCCCTCGGCGGGTGAGCCGCCGCGCACCGCGGACACCTCCACCGTGCCGCGCTCGGCCACGGTGAACGCGTGCTCCAGCGCGTTCTGCAGCACCTCGGTGAGCACCATCGAGAGCGGAGTGGCCACTTCCGCGTCGAGAACCCCGAAGCGTCCCGTGCGGCGGCAGGTGACCTTTCCGGGTGAGATCTCGGCGACCATCGCGATCACCCGGTCGGCGATCTCGTCGAACTCGACCCGCTCGTCCAGATTCTGGGACAGCGTCTCATGGACGATGGCGATCGAACCGACGCGCCGCACGGCCTCGTTGAGCGCCTCACGACCCCGCTCCGAGTCCATCCGGCGCGCCTGGAGCCGCAACAGGGCAGCCACCGTCTGGAGGTTGTTCTTCACCCGGTGGTGGATCTCCCGGATGGTGGCGTCCTTCGTGATCAATTCCCTTTCACGACGCCGCAGTTCCGTGACGTCGCGCAGAAGCACCAGCGAACCGATGCGCACCCCCTTGGGCTTGAGCGGGATCGCGCGCAGCTGGATGACCCCGCCGGCACCCTCGACCTCGAACTCCCGCGGCGCGTAACCGCTCGCCACCTTGACCAGGGCCTCGTCCACCGGTCCGCGCGACGGTGCGAGTTCGGCGGTCGTCGCGCCGAGGTTGTGGCCGACCAGGTCCGAGGCCAGGCCGAGCCGGTGATAGGCGGAGAGCCCGTTGGGGCTGGCGTACTGCACGACGCCGTCGGCGTCGAGCCTGATCAGCCCGTCACCGACGCGCGGCGACGCGTCCATGTCGACCTGCTGACCGGGGAACGGGAAGGACCCGGCGGCGATCATCTGGGCCAGGTCGGAGGCGGACTGGAGGTAGGTGAGCTCCAGCCTGGACGGTGTGCGCACGGTGAGGAGGTTGGTGTTGCGGGCGATGACCCCGAGGATCCGGCCCTCCCTCCGTACGGGGATCGACTCGACCCGGACGGGCACTTCCTCCCGCCATTCCGGATCCCCCTCGCGCACGATGCGCCCCTCGTCCAGGGCGGCGTCCAGCAGCGGCCGGCGGCCGCGCGGCACGAGATGGCCGACCATGTCGTCCTGATAGGAGGTGGGGCCGGTGTTGGGACGCATCTGCGCCACGGACACATAGCGGGCCCCGTCGCGGGTGGGCACCCACAGGACGAGGTCGGCGAAGGACAGGTCGGAGAGCAGCTGCCACTCCGAGACCAGCAGATGGAGCCACTCGAGGTCGGTGTCACTCAGGGCTGTGTGCTGGCGGACGAGGTCGTTCATGGAGGGCACATGTGCGAGCGTACCCGTGGAGACGAAGAGGTTCCGAACCGATCGGGCGGCGGATACGTGACACTGTGAGAGGGCGGGCCCGGACGGAAGAATGTCCGCGCCGACGGATGGACACGGGCTATTGGTCTAGTCCACAATGCACGACGTAGGGGTGCGACGATCAGGACACGCCTCTTACGCGACAGACCTCCGCTCTCCCCGCACAGGAGAGCGGACCGAGGTACCCGGCGCTCTCTGCCCTGACTGCGCCGGTGCCTCCAGTGGCCGGAGGCACCGCACACCGCCGGCCAGGTAGCTCCGGGCTGCGGTGCCGGACGGGCTGAGGGTCCCGTCCCGGCGCCGCGGCCCGCGGGTGTTTCCGGGGGCATTCACCTCACATTCCCCCTCGCATTCCCCTCGCGGACGGAGCCGTCCGCCGACAGGGCGACAACCGGTGACGCACACGTGGACGGTTCACCTCCGTGCCGCGCCGTTCTGCTAGATTGGGATCCTAGATTGGTCTATACCACATGACGCCACTCTCCAGATCGGCAGGCACAGCGTGGAAGTTGTCATCGTCCCGGACGCCACGGCAGGCGGCGAACTCATCGCGGAGGCCATCGCCACCCTGCTGAGCCGCAAGCCCGACGCCCTCCTCGGCGTTGCCACCGGCTCGACCCCGCTGCCCATCTATCAGGCCCTTACGGCGAAGGTCCGCTCCGGCTCCGTGGACGCCTCGCGCGCCCGCATCTGCCAGCTCGACGAGTACGTCGGGCTGCCTCCGGGCCACCCCGAGTCGTACCGCTCGGTCGTGCTGCGCGAGGTCATCGAGCCGCTCGGCCTGTCCGAGAAGTCCTTCATGGGTCCGGACGGTGCCGCCGAGGACGTGCAGGCAGCCTGCGAGGCCTACGACAAGGCGCTCGCCGAGGCGGGCGGCGTGGACCTCCAGCTGCTCGGCATCGGCACCGACGGACACATCGGCTTCAACGAGCCCTGTTCCTCGCTCGCCTCCCGTACCCGCATCAAGACGCTGACCGAGCAGACGCGGATCGACAACGCGCGCTTCTTCGACGACGACATCGAGCAGGTGCCCCGCCACGTCATCACCCAGGGCATCGGCACGATCCTGGAGTCCCGCCACCCGGTCCTGCTGGCCACCGGCGAGGGCAAGGCCGACGCGGTGGCCCGGACCGTCGAGGGCCCGGTCGCCTCGGTCGTGCCGGCGTCGGCGCTGCAGCTGCACCCGCACGCCACTGTGGTGGTCGACGAGGCGGCGGCGTCCAAGCTGAAGCTGGCGGACTACTTCCGCGCCACGTATGCCGCGAAGCCGCGGTGGCAGGGCCTGTAGAAGTCCCGCACGCGAGAGGGCCGGGCACCTGTGAAGG
>NZ_JBHWZS010000526.1:0-2906 GCF_042728155.1 Streptomyces sp. NPDC060209 | reverse complement strand
GGCCGGGCCTCTGAGGGCCGGCCGGGCGACTGGGACCTACTTCAGGCCCGCGGAGGTGCAGGCGGCCGCGTACTTGGCCGAGCAGATCTCGTCGAGCGTGTAGATGCCGTCCTTGATGACGGTGTCCTTGATGTTGTCCTTGGTCAGCGAGACGACCGGGACGAGGACCGTCGGAATGGCCTTGGTGCCGGCATTGTCGATCTTGGACGTGGCGATGGTGTCGAGCTTCTCGCCCTTGGCGAGCGCGACGGCCATCTCCGCGGCGACGATGCCCTCCTGCGGGTAGGGCTTGTAGACGCTCATGAACTGCTCACCGGTGACGATGCGCTGCACACCGGCGAGTTCGGCGTCCTGGCCGGTGACCGGCGGGAGCTTGGAGAGACCGGCCGACTTGAGGGCCTGGATGATGCCGCCCGCCATGCCGTCGTTGGCGGAGTAGACGCCGGCGATCTTGTCCTTGCCGAGCGCCGTGATCGCGCCCTCCATGTTGGAGTTGGCGTTCTCCGGCTTCCACTCCTTGGTGTCGTACTCCTTGCCGTACGTGACCTTGCCGTCGAGGACCGACTTGGCGCCCTGCTTGAAGAGCTTGGCGTTCGGGTCGGTGATCGAGCCGTTCATCATCACGATGGTGGGCTTGGCGGCGGTGCCCAGGGCCTCCAGCAGGGCCTTGCCCTGCACGCGGCCGACCTCTTCGTTGTCGAAGGAGGTGTAGGCGTCGATCGGGCCCTCGGCGAGGCGGTCGAAGGCGACGACGGGGATGCCCGCGTCCTTGGCCTTCTTGACGCTGTTCTCGATGGCCTTGGCGTCGACGGCGTCGATGATGAGCGCGTCGACCTTGTTCGTGATCATGGTGTCGACCTGCTGCGACTGCAGCGTGGCGTCCTGCCGGGCGTTGGAGTAGACGACCTCCGCCTTACCGCCCGTGAGCTCGCTGACCTTCTTTTCGATGATCGGCTTGTCGAACTTCTCGTAACGGGCCGTGACGTTCTCGGGGAGGAGCAGACCGATCTTGAGATCGTCGCCCTTCTTACCCGAGTCGGTGGTGGCCTTGTCGCCCGACTCCTTGGCACTCCCGCAAGCAGCGAGCGAGACGGCCATGGTGGTGGCGGCAACGGCAACGGCGGCACGACGCATACGCGTGTTCATTTCGAACCTCCCTGACGAGGCCGCGACGTTGCGGCCGAGGTGGCTGGAAGTCAACTCGGCCGCGACGTCAGCGTCAAGGAGTAAATCCTTAACGAGATGACAACGGTGCCATTCGTTATCTAAGTGAAGGCAGGAGTCGCGGCAGGGAGGGTGCTCTCCAAAAGGGTTGAATCCCCCATCTCGCTGAGCACGAGGGCCAGAGCACCCAGAACCTCGGCCCGCGCCCCGAGCGCTCCGGGCAGCACGGAGAGCTGCCGGGCGGCGCTGGGAATGGCATACCGCGAGACCGAGTCACGGATGGGTGCCAGCACCAACTCCCCCGCCTCCGCGAGGGATCCGCCGAGCACGACCCGGCTCGGGTTGAGCAGGTTGCACAGGTTCGCCACGCCGCTGCCGATGTGGCGGCCGACGTCCCCGATGACCCGGCGGCAGCCCGGATCCCCTTCGCGGGCCAGCTGGACCATCCGCTCCATGGTGAGATCGGGCCCGTGGCTGGGCTTCAGGAGTGGCAGGACGTACCGGGCGGCGGTGAAGGTCTCCAGGCAGCCACGGTTCCCGCAGCGGCAGACGGGGCCCGACTCGTCGAGGGTGATGTGGCCGATCTCGCCGGCCGTACCGCCAGGCCCCCGGTAGATGGTCCCGTCGATCACCAGACCGGCGCCCACACCGCTTGCGACCTTGATGTACGCGAGGTCCCTGACCCCCCTGCCACTGCCCCAGACGAGCTCCCCGAGCGCCCCGAGGTTGGCATCGTTGTCCACGTACACGGGCACACCGAGGCGTCCGGCGAGCTCCTGGCTGGGGTTGATGCCCGTCCAGCCCGGCAGGATCGAGGTGGAGCCCAGCGTGCCGGACTCGACGTCGATCGGGCCCGGTACACCGAGGCCGACGCCGATCACCTTCCCGGGGCTGATCCCCGTGGTCTCGATCAGGCGGTTGACCAGCTGTTCCGCCCGCCCGAAGCCCTGCGCCGACGAGGCGTCCACATCGAGCGGCTCGGACTCCTCGGCCAGCACCTGGTGAGCCAGGTTCCCGATGGCCACCCGAAGGTGCGTATGCCCGAAATCCACCCCTATGACAATGCCCGCGTCTCCGCTCAGGGAGACGCTCCTGGCGCGACGCCCCCCGGCCGAGGTGGGGGTCACCTCGACCGTCCCGCCGTCCTTCAGTTCACGAACGATGTTGGAGACGGTGGCTGCGGAGAGGCCGGTGCTCCTGGCGATCTCGGCCTGGGTCAGGGACCCTGCCATCCTTACGGCACGTACGACCCGCTCAAGGTTGGCCCGATGCAGAGATGTCTGCGACCCCGGAGTCTCCATCGACTCTCTCACTCCTGCCGTTTTCTCTAACATGTGAACTCTAAGATGAGCGTTTTGGGGTGCCCCCCGTCAAGACCTTGAGCAGTCGGAGCCTCCGATGAGCATCGGGCCTCCACATCCGGACAGCGACGAAAGCCCAGGAAACGACGTGAACCGCCCACCGGCCGGGGCCAGTAGGCGGTTCTCGGCCCAGCGGGCCTGTTCGATTCTGGTGACTGGTGTTGCCCGGATGAAGGCACCGGCCGGGTACCGCGCGTCACCGATCCGGGCCGGGACCCACTGCCGAGGCCTCTCACGGGGCCTGGGCGAGGGCCCGTACCGGCGCCACGCGGCCCGACGGTCTTGCCGTCGGGGTGGCGCAGCTTCACCATCACGTTCTTCAACGTGTCGGCGGCGGTCACCGTGCGGTCGAGGACCTTCGCCTCGTTGGCCCAGTCGACC
>NZ_JBHWZS010000525.1:0-2906 GCF_042728155.1 Streptomyces sp. NPDC060209 | reverse complement strand
GCCGCCGCACTCGGCCACCCCGCTCACCGGCGGGGACGAGACGGCGTGCATTACGTACAACCCTATTTCCCCCTGGTGACGACAACCACATGTGCACGGCCCCCGCGGGCGACGGGGGGGCCCTTCCTGCTTCGGCTACGTCGGTCAGACGGTCTGCTCCCGCACGGCCGGACGGCGGCTGGCGATGACCTTCCTCGCCAGCGAGCGGGGGCTGGTCAGGAAGCCGTACCCCCAGGACATGTGCATGGTGGCCAGCGCCACCGGGATCTGCGCCCGCGCCTTCAGCGGCAGGCCCTTCCCGGCGGGCAGCGATCCGGCGACGATCGCCGCGGCGTACCCGGCCGGCACGACGAACGCCCACGGGGTGACGGCGGCGCCCACGACGATGCCGGCCGCTATCGCGCAGACGGCGGTCGGCGGGGCCAGGTAGCGCAGGTTGATCGAGCCCGCGTGGTAGCGCGCCACGACGTGGCGCCAGCGGCCGTACTCCTTGTACTGCTTGGAGAGCGCGCGGATGCTGGGCCGCGGGCGGTACTGGACCTTCAGCTCCGGCGAGAACCAGATAAGGCCGCCCGCCTCGCGGATGCGGAAGTTCAGCTCCCAGTCCTGGGCACGGACGAACTCCACGTTGTAGCCGTCGGCACGCTCCAGCGCCTCGCGGCGGAAGACCCCGAGATACACGGTCTCGGCCGGGCCCGCCTCCCCTCCGGTGTGGAAGGCCGCGTTGCCGACGCCGATCTTCGACGTCATCGCGGCGGCGACGGCGTCCTCCCAGGCGTTCTCGCCCTCGGCGTGCATGATGCCGCCGACGTTCTGCGCGCCGGTCTCCTCCAGGAGCCGCACCGCGGTCGCGATGTAGTTCGGCGAGAGCATGCCGTGGCCGTCCACCCGTACCACGATCGGGTGATGTGAAGCCTTGATCGCGGCGTTGAGCGCTGCGGGGGTGCGGCCGGTCGGATTGGGCACGGTGTGGACCCGGGAGTCCTCCCGGACCAGCTCGGCGGCGATCTCGTCCGTACGGTCGTCCGATGGGCCGAGGGCGATCACCACCTCCATCTCACCGGCGTACTCCTGCTCCAGGATGTGCCGGACCGAGTTCCTGAGATGGCGTTCCTCGTTGAGCACCGGCATGATCACGGAGACGGCGGGGTACTGCGCGGCAGACATGTGGTCCTCGGGGGGTCCTCGGGGGTGCCAGGGTTCCGGGGGATTTCGCACCCCAGGAGGCGGCGTGATTCGGCCGCCACGTTACCGCGAACGGGGGACAGCGGCGCGCGCCGCCAGGTCTCCTCCCGGTCTGCAGATCGTATGGGCCTAACGTGCGAAAGTCCCACTCGCTCGCGCGGAGGTGTCCCTCGTGCCCACGCCGCACCGATCGCCCCGTCCACCGCACCCCCGCACCGCTCCACCGCAGCGCAGGGCCTCACGACAGCCCGGAACCGGCCGCGCCGCCGGGCGGAACCGGGCCGGTGGGCGGAAGCCGCCGCCCCGGTGGGGCATGCGGGTCGTCACCGGGCTGTCCGTGCTGGTGCTCGGCGCCGGCGGGATCGGCCATGCCGTGGTGAGCGGTCTGGAGACGGGGATCGACCGGGTCGACCCGTTCAAGGACATGAAGAACCGTCCTCCGGGCGGCCACGGCATGAACTTCCTGCTCGTCGGCACCGACGGCCGCGACAAGATCAGCGCGGCGGAGAAGAAGAAGTACAAGCTGGGCGGCGCGCCCTGCCACTGCACCGACACCCTCATGCTCGTCCACGTATCGGCCGACAAGCAGCGGGCCAGCGTCATCAGTCTGCCGCGCGACAGCTACGCCGAGCTCCCGGCCCACACCGACGGCACCACCGGCAAGGAGCACTCCCCTCATCCCGTGAAGCTGAACGCCGCCTATGCCGAGGGCGGGCCTCATCTCACGGTGCGGACCGTCGAGCAGATGACGGGCGTCAAGATCGACCACTATCTGGAGGTCGACTTCACCAGCTTCATGAAGACGGTCGACACCCTGGGCGGGGTGGAGATCTGCACCGCCAAGCCGCTCAAGGACTCCTACACCGGACTGAACCTGACCGCCGGCACCCACAGACTGGACGGCGGCAAGGCCCTCCAGTACGTGCGCTCCCGGCATCTCGACGGGGCGGCCGACCTGGGCCGGATGCAGCGCCAGCAGAAGTTCATGGCCGCGCTGATCAAGCAGACGACCAGCAGCGGTGTGCTGATGAACCCGATGAAATTCCAGCAGGTCGCCTCGTCGATGCTCGAATCGGTACGCGCCGACAAGGGCTTCGGTACGGAACAGATGCTGGAGCTCGGCAAAGCCATGCGCGGCTTCACCCCGGCCTCGTCCGAATTCGCCTCGGTACCCCTCGAGGAGAAGGGCTACCAGGTCAAGGGCATCGGCTCCACCGTGAAGTGGGACGCCGAGGAGTCGAAGAAGATGTTCCGGGCCCTGCGCGAGGACCGCCCACTCGCCCCGCACGTGCCGAAGCCGCCCAAGGCGACCCTCGTCGACGTGGCCCCGGAGCAGATCCGGGTGCAGGTCTACAACGGGACACCGAGGGACGGGCTCGGCCAGGACGTCGACGAGGCACTGCGCGGCACCGGTTTCAACACCACCCGCTCCCCGCTGAGCGGTGGCCCGAGCGATCTGACACGCACCGTGGTCAGCTACGACCCGCGCTGGGACCGGTCGGCGAAGTCCCTGGCCACCGCGCTGCCCGGATGCGAGCTCAGGGCGGTGAAGGGGCAGGGCGGGACCATGAAGGTCACGGCGGGCTCGGACTTCACCAAGGTGCAGCGCGTGAAGGCCGAGGACCCCCAGCGTGGCGAATTCGGCACGGTCACGGGCGACCAGGTGGTCTGCCCGTGACCGCGCCTCCAGGAGGTCACCCCTCGCGGCGCCGGGAGAACTG
>NZ_JBHWZS010000524.1:0-2910 GCF_042728155.1 Streptomyces sp. NPDC060209 | reverse complement strand
CCTGCCCGGCGCGAACGCCGGGCAGGGGCACCTCGTGACGCGGGGCCGCCCGGCCCCTCGGCATCAACTCCAGCTGTCGTGGAGCGGCTTGCCCTCCGCGTAGCCGGCGGCGCTCTGCACGCCCACGATCGCCTTCTCGGCGAACTCCTCCAGCGAGGACGCGCCCGCGTAGGTGCAGGAGGAGCGGACACCGGCGATGATCGAGTCGATCAGGTCCTCCACACCGGGGCGGGTGGAGTCGAGGAACATCCGTGAGGTGGAGATGCCTTCCTCGAACAGCCCCTTGCGGGCCCGGTCGTAGGCGGACTCCTCCGAGGTGCGGTTCCTGACCGCGCGTGCCGAGGCCATTCCGAACGACTCCTTGTAGTACCGCCCGTCGGCGGACTGCTGGAGGTCGCCGGGCGACTCGTACGTACCGGCGAACCAGGAACCGATCATGACGTTGGACGCGCCGGCGGCGAGCGCCATCGCCACATCGCGCGGGTGCCGGACACCCCCGTCTGCCCAGACGTGCTTGCCGTGCTTCTTCGCCTCGGCGGCGCACTCCAGCACGGCGGAGAACTGCGGCCTGCCGACGCCGGTCATCATCCGTGTGGTGCACATCGCGCCGGGGCCCACGCCGACCTTGATGATGTCGGCGCCGGCCTCGATCAGGTCACGCACACCCTCGGCCGCGACGACGTTGCCCGCGACGATCGGCACGCCCGGGTCCAGCGCCCGGACGGCGGAGACCGCGCTGATCATGGATTCCTGGTGGCCGTGCGCGGTGTCCACGACGAGGGTGTCGACGCCGGCTTCGAGGAGCTGCTTGGCCTTGCCCGCCACGTCGCCGTTGATGCCGACGGCCGCCGCGATCCGCAGCTTGCCGTCCGCGTCCGTCGCGGGGGTGTAGAGCGTCGCACGCAGCGCGGCCTTGCGGGTGAGGATGCCGACCAGCCGGCCCTCCGAGTCGACCGCCGGAGCGAGCTTGCGGTTGGCGCCGTCGAGCTTGTTGAAGGCCTCGCGCGGATCGATGTCCGCGTCGAGCACGACCAGGTCCCTGGACATGACCTCGGACAGCTGTGTGAAGCGGTCCACGCCGGTCAGGTCGTGGTCGGTGACGACGCCGACCGGCCGGTGCTCGGCGTCGACGACGACCCCGGCTCCGTGGGCCCGCTTGTGCAGGAGGGACAGCGCGTCGGCGACGGTCTGGCCGGGAGCCAGCACGATCGGCGTGTCGAGCACGAGGTGACGCTTCTTGACCCAGCCGATGACCTCGGTGACGACCTCGATCGGAATGTCCTGGGGGATCACGACCAGGCCGCCGCGGCGGGCGATGGTTTCAGCCATCCGGCGGCCCGCGATGGCGGTCATGTTCGCGACGACGAGCGGGATGGTGGTGCCGCTGCCGTCCGGCGAGGAGAGATCCACGGCCTGCCGCGAACCGACCGCGGAGCGGCCGGGGACCATGAAGACATCGTCGTACGTGAGGTCGTAGGGGACCGAGGGAGAGGTCGTGTAACGACCGGTACCGGGCTCAAGAAAACGCATAACACCCATTTTTTCATACGAAACGGTGCAGGTCGTTTCCACGAAGACACAGCAATGGACCCCCGCGTTCGTCAGTTCCTCCAAGGAGGCTGTCCGGGGGCCGGGCAAGTGGAAACCTGCCTTACCCATGGACCCTACCCGAACAGGATTCGCTCCTTCGTGATCACGATCCCTGGACCGGGTGACGAGGGGTCAGGTAGCTTCAAATCCGCAGGTCCTCGCGGTAGGCGCGACGCCGCCCACGAGCCCGGAACACCTGTCATGCGTTCGGCCGGAGAGGATGGGGACCGCCTGTGGAGAGCGAACTGCCCGATATCTACTGCCCGTTCCCCCAGCGGAGCAATCCGCACCTGGGACACACCCGTGAGCACCTCGACTCGTGGACGCGACGCACCGGCCTGGTCCACCGGGAATCGGCCAGGCGGCGTTTCGAGCAGGCCGACTTCGGCGCCTTCGTGGGCATGGTCTATCCGACGGCGAACAGCGAGCACCTCGACCTGGTCGCCGACTGGTTCGTCTGGCTCTTCCTCGTCGACGACCAGCTGGACGACGGGCACCTGGGCCGCAGCCCCGACCGCGTACGCGACGTGGTGGAGCGGATGCGCGCCGTGGTCGAGGGCACGGCTCCCGGCCCCGGGCCGGACGAGGAGGCGCCCGCCGCGCTCATCGCCCTGGCGGACCTGTGGGAACGTACGATTCCGCAGGCCGCCGCCCACTGGCGCACCCGCTTCGCCTGGCACCTCATGATGTATCTGACGACAGCCACCACCTGGGAGGCGGGAAACCGCGCCGACGGGGTCGTGCCGTCCGAGACGGCGTACATCGCCAAGCGCCGGCACACCGGGGCGATCCATGTCTGCATGGACCTGATAGAGATCGTGGCCGGCATAGGGGCGCCCGAATCGGTCCACAACGACGCCCGGTTCATCACGGCGCTGGAAGCGTCCTGCAACGTCGTGTGCTGGGCGAACGACGTCTACTCCTACGAGAAGGAGCAGGTTCTGGGCGAGATCCACAATCTCGTCCACCTGGTCCGCCACCACCGCGGCTACGGCGAGCGCCAGGCACTCGAACACGTGTGCGCGGAGATCGCCACCGAAACGAAGCGGTTTCTCGCCGCCGAGAGCGAGCTGCTCGGCCTGTACCCGGAGCTGGCGGGCCTGCTCGTGCCCTATCTCGACGGGATGCGGAGCTGGATGCGCGGGAATCTGGACTGGTCGCGGCAGACCCCCCGCTACAACCCGGCGGACGTCAGCCAGTACGCGGAGCCGGGGGCCTATCTGGAGGAGTCCGTCCTCGGCGTGAAAGCGGACCACGCACGGCTGGGCGCGGGCAACAGCCGCTGAGACCGGGCACGACGGAGGCCGGGCACCTGTGCGG
>NZ_JBHWZS010000523.1:0-2944 GCF_042728155.1 Streptomyces sp. NPDC060209 | reverse complement strand
GCACACATCGCGTGTGCCGGGCCCCGTTGCGTACCGTGGTCGGTGGGGACTGAGGGCTACAGGTAAGGGCCGGAACGCGCCGGTCCGTGCGGATCGACGCCGCCTTCCTCGTCCTCGTGCCCGACGCCCGGAGGCAGGGCGCGGCGCATCTGCTCCAGCTGCGCCCGGGCTGCCATCTGCTGGGCGAACAGTGCTGTCTGAATGCCGTGGAAAAGGCCCTCCAGCCAGCCGACCAGCTGGGCCTGTGCGATCCGCAGCTCGGCTTCGGAGGGGACGGACTCCTCGGTGAACGGCAGCGAGAGCCGCTCCAGCTCCTCCACGAGCTCCGGCGCCAGACCGTCCTCGAGCTCCTTCACCGAGCTCGCGTGGATCTCCTTCAGCCTGACCCGGCTCGCCTCGTCGAGAGGAGCCGCCCTGACCTCCTCCAGAAGCTGCTTGATCATGCTGCCGATGCGCATGACCTTCGCGGGCTGTTCGACCATCTCCGTCACCGGGACCTCGCGCGATTCGTCGTCACCGCCACCGCCGCCGATAGCCATTCCGTCCTGCCCCACAACGAGGACTTGGGGGTGCTCCTGCGACCGTTCATTCCTCGGCATCTCCATGACGCCATTCTCTCGCACACGGGCTTCACCACATGGTGGTGCCCCCGGAAAGGGATGATCACCCTTCTCCAGGGGCACAGGCAGGCACACACCGGCGGCTCAGGAACTTCCGGTCAGCCGGACAGCAGGTCAGCCGGTCGCCCCCGCGCGTCGCGCCGGGGCGCGAACCCCGACCCGGTGAACCCGTGGTCTCCCACGGCACCACGACGGGCGTGTACGCGGAGTCCATGGGCTGTTACCGCAAGGCGGCCATCAGCCATCGCCTCCCGGAGGGCGACCGGACATAGCGCTACCGCCGGTACGATGCCCGCCGCCGGTACGACGCGACGCCCGCCGCCGTGCCGAGCTGCTGCCGGCAGCAAGTGGCCAAGAGGGCCCATCCGGGCGCCGGAGTCAGTTCACGCGGCGCATGCGGAGGGCCAGAAACGCCAGCCCCAGCCCGACCAGGGCGATTCCGCTGCCCAGCGAGACGTCCCGCACCTGTCGCGCGGCGGGCTCGTCCAACGCCCGCCGCTGCCGTGCTGTCTCGCCGGGCTCCGGGAACGCCCCGGGCGGCGGTGTGAACGCGGGCACCTCGGCGGGATCCGGGTCCGGCGGCATCTCGTCCGCCGCGGCCTCGGAGTTCGCCGCCTCCAAGGGGGACAGCGACCGCCCAGGCCGGGCCCGGCCCTCTCCGGCCAGCCTCCCGGCCAGGGGCGACTCCTCGGGGGAAGAGCTCGCGGTGGGGAAAGCGGTGGGCGAAGTGGTGGGGGAAGTGGTGAGGAAGTGGAGGGCCGACGACCTCGCCTCCGCGTGGGCCCCCGGCGGTGCCGCCGCAGCGGGTCCGTCGTCCGCTTGCGCCCAGGCGGTGGGTCCGAGTGCCACCCCGACCACCGTCACCAGACAGACGACGCACCGTGACGACCGTGAAACCGGGAGTCCAGGAGGCATGAGATCAGGGTCACATGCCCCGATATGTCCGGCATCCCGAAAGTGTCGTCGGGCCGCACCTCAATCGCGCGGGATCAGCCCCGGCGAAAGGCGCCAGAGGACAGCGGCAGAGGGCAGCGGCAGAGGACAGCCGAGGGGGCCGGTCAGGCCGGGTCGCCCGTCGCGATCCGCAGTTCGAAGTGGGCGCCCCGCTCGGCCACAGCCGTGCCCGAGGTCGGGAACTGGTCGATGACCTGGTCCTCGGCGTAGGTGTTGCCCTCCACCTCGATGACCTTGACCGTCCAGCCGGCCGCGGCCGCACAGGACTTCGCGGAGATGATGTCCTTGTAGACGAAGTTCGGCGCCTGGACCTTCGCCGGGTCGTCCGTGTCCTCCGTGGCGTCGGTGCAGTCCTCCTCGTCCATCGTCCGGTTCCGCTCCGGGGGCTTGTGCTCTCCGGCGACGGTGGACTCGCTCGAGCTCGGGTCCCCGCCCTTGCCGTTCTCCGAGTCGCCGCCCATGTTCAGGAAGGCGATCAGGCCGCCGATCGCCACCAGTGCGACCACGATCGACCCCACGACGACCGGCATGTTGCGCTTGGACGCGCCGCCGCCGCCGGAGCCCGTCGCCGTCTGCGGAGACATCGTGTACGGAGGCTGCGTCTGCTGCCCCAGGTGTGCAGGGGTGCCGTACGGCTGGGCCGCCTGCGGGTAGCCGTAGCCCGGCGTGGGAGCGGGGGTCGGCGGGCCGTAGGGGCCCGGCTGGTGCTGCTGGTGGGGGTGCGGCTGGTACGGCGTCTGCACGCTGTGCGGAGCCGGAGCGGCCTGGTCGACGGGCGGGAAGACCGCCGAGCCGACGCCGGAGCCGCTGTTAGCCGGACCGCCGCCGCCGATGATCACCGGAGCGCCCGCGGGGCCGCTCGCGCTCAGCACGCGCGCGATCTCGTCCTGCATCGCCGCGGCGCTGGGGAAGCGCTCGTTCGGGTTCTTTTTCAGCGCGCGAGCGACGAGGGCGTCCATCGCGGGCGTGACCGACCGGTTGATGCTCGACGGGGCGACCGGCTCCTCCTGCACATGCGCGTACGCGATGGCGAGCGGGGAGTCCGCGTCGAAGGGGATGCGTCCCGTGAGCAGCTGGAAGAGCATGATGCCGACCGAATACAGGTCGGAGCGCGCGTCGACGCCGCGGCCGAGCGCCTGCTCGGGGGAGAGGTACTGGGGCGTGCCCATGACCATGCCGGTCTGGGTCATCGAGGTGACGCCCGACTGCATGGCCCGGGCGATGCCGAAGTCCATCACCTTGACGACGCCGCGCTTGGTCATCATCACGTTGCCGGGCTTGATGTCGCGGTGGACGAGGCCCATCTCGTGGCTGGTCTCCAGGGCGGCGAGCACATCGGCCGTCACCTTGAGGGCCTTGTCGGCAGGCAT
>NZ_JBHWZS010000522.1:0-2983 GCF_042728155.1 Streptomyces sp. NPDC060209 | reverse complement strand
GCCTATGTGGTCCGCCGGCTCCTCTGACCCGGGTACCGCGAGCGTCAGGAGAGGTGCTTGCGGACCTCGGAGGCCGCTTCGTCGCCGTACGCCTTGGTGAAGCGGTCCATGAAGTGGGTGCGGCGCAGGGTGTACTCCTGGGTGCCCACCGTCTCGATGACCAGGGTCGCGAGCATGCAGCCGACCTGGGCGGCGCGCTCGAGGTCCACACCCCAGGCGAGGCCCGAGAGGAAACCGGCGCGGAACGCGTCGCCGACGCCGGTCGGGTCGGCCTTGCGCTCCTCCTCGGCACAGCCGACCTCGATGGGGTCCTGGCCGGCGCGCTCGATGCGGACGCCGCGGGCGCCGAGGGTGGTGACGCGGTGGCCGACCCTGGACAGGATCTCCTCGTCGCTCCAGCCGGTCTTGGACTCGATGAGCCCCTTCTCGTACTCGTTGGAGAAGAGGTACGTCGCGCCGTCGAGCAGGATCCGGATCTCCTCGCCGTCCATCCGGGCGATCTGCTGCGAGAAGTCCGCGGCGAACGGGATGTCCCGCGAGCGGCACTCCTCGGTGTGACGGAGCATCGCCTCGGGGTCGTCGGCCCCGATCGAGACGAGGTCGAGACCGCCGACGCGGTCGGCGACGCTCTTGAGCTCGATCAGCCGGGCCTCGCTCATGGCGCCCGTGTAGAAGGAGCCGATCTGGTTGTGGTCGGCGTCCGTCGTGCAGACGAAGCGCGCCGTGTGCAGGACCTCGGAGACCCGGACCGAGTCGGTGTCGACGCCGTGCCGGTCGAGCCAGGCGCGGTAGTCGTCGAAATCGGCCCCGACTGCGCCGACGAGGATCGGCTGCGTGCCGAGCACGCCCATGCCGAAGGCGATGTTGGCACCCACTCCTCCGCGGCGCACGTCGAGGTTGTCGACCAGGAAGGAGAGCGAGACCGTGTGCAGCTGATCGGCGACCAGCTGGTCGGCGAATCGGCCGGGGAAGGTCATGAGGTGGTCTGTGGCGATGGAGCCGGTGACTGCGATGCGCACGGGGAGGCTGCTCCTGCGGAAGGCGAAGGGAACGCGTGAGCGCGCCCTCCGGGACGGCGTGACAGTTCACGCTACCCGGTGAAGCCGCTGCGCTCGAAGGGGCAAAACTACCCGATAGTAGGTCTTTCTACCTGGGCACCACCGTGCGTACGGTGCCGTTATGTCGAACAACATCGTTCCGCGTGAGTCCGAGATGAGCCTGGCCGAGCTGCGCGGTGACTGCGCGCGGATGGCGCCGCACTGGGTCGTACCCGCGAAGACCAGCACCGAGCCGGTGGAACCCGCCCGCATCCACGGCGTCATCGTGCCGCCGTCCTCGGCCCGGCTGATCGACGCCATGTCCGACTACGGGGACTGATCCGGCCGGTCCGGCCGATAAGGCCGTAGGCGGTTCCCCCGCGCACACGGGGGAACCGTGCGCTCCCCTGGCCCGTCCCACCGGTGTCCCCGCCCCGGGGACGGATGATGCGCCAGTGACGGCCAGGCAGCCGAAGGAGCGATCCGGTGAGCACCGAGCGACCCGACAATGACGTGACCGGCCCGCGGCGGCGTTCGCCACTCGCGGTGGCCTCGGTGGCGGCGGCAGTGCTGCTGGCCGGGGGCGGGGCGGCGTACTGGGCCTCGACCGCGTCGGGCGACGGCGGTACGGACGCCGGCCGGGCGGCATCCGGGGACAGCTCCCCTCCGCTCCTCGCGCTGGACCGCACGGACAGCCCGTCGGGGCAGCCACCCGGCATCGCGCCCGGCGAACCCGATCCGCACGGCAGCGGGGTCGTCTACCGCGCGTCCGGTGAGCTGCCGGACGGCCCCGGCAGCGCCGCCGTCCACCGCGCCGGGGGCACGGTGACCGCGGCCGAGGTGGCACGGCTGGCGAAGGCGCTCGGGGTGAAGGGCACCCCGCACACGGACGGCACCGGGTGGAAGGTGGGCAGCGACGGCGACGGTTCCGGACCGGTCCTGAAAGTGACCAAACAGGCGCCCGGGACCTGGACGTTCGCCCGGTACGGCTCCGGCGGCCCGGACGCGTGCGAGTCCGCCCGGACCTGCGCGAAGCAGGGCGGGACGCCCACGACCGATTCGCCCGTCAGCGAGAAGGCCGCCAAGGCGGCGGCGGTCCCGGTGCTGAAGGCCGTGGGGCAGGACGACGCCGCTCTCGACGCGGACCAGCTGATGGGTTCCGTACGGGTGGTCAACGCCGACCCCGTGGTGGGCGGGCTGCCGACGTACGGCTGGTCGACCGGGATCCAGGTGGGTGCCGAGGGCGAGATCGTCGGCGGCAGCGGGCGCATGAAGGGCCTGGAGAAGGGCGACACCTATCCGGTGACCGGCGCGGACGAGGCGCTGAAGCAGCTGAACGCGGAGAGCCGGCGGACCGCCGAGCCCGACATCGGCGGCTGCGCGACCGCTGAGCCGCTGGAGGGTGACCCGAGCGCGCCGAAGACCGACTGCGGTACGCGGGACGGGACTCCGCCGGCCACCACGGTGACGGTCGAGAAGGCCGAGTTCGGGCTCGCGGCGCAGTACGCCGACGGGGAGCAGATCCTCGTACCCTCGTGGCTCTTCTCCGTACGGCCCGAAGGGGGCGGCCCCGGGAACACGGTCGTCCAGGTCGCGGTGGACCCGGACCACCTGGCGCGGGAGAGCACCCGGCCCTCTCCGACGCCCACGAAGGACCCGGGCGGCGCGGGCGCGGGCATCACCTCGTACAGCGCGGACGGCCGGACGCTGGAGGTGACGTTCTGGGGTGGCGTGTGCAGCACGTACTCGGCCCGCGCCTCGGAGGACTCCACGACGGTGCGGGTCACCGTCACCGAGTCGAAGCCGGACCCCGGCAAGGCCTGCATCATGATCGCCAAGGAGCTGACCCGGACGGTGACGCTGGACGCGCCTCTGGACGGCCGGAAGGTGGTCGACGCGGGGTCGGGTGAGACGGTGCCGCGCGCCTGACGTCCGTAGGCGGAAAC
>NZ_JBHWZS010000521.1:0-3058 GCF_042728155.1 Streptomyces sp. NPDC060209 | reverse complement strand
CCTTCGGCGTATGTGCCGCTTGCCGCTACGCGGACTTCTCGTGGCGGCCGCCGTCGTTCTTGCCGATCGTGCGCGGCTCCCGCGGGACCAGCGTCGGGTTGACGTTGTTGCGGACCACGTCCGGGGTGATGACCACGCGGGCCACATCCTTGCGGGACGGCACCTCGTACATCACGGACTGCAGGACCTCTTCCATGATGGCGCGCAGACCGCGCGCGCCCGTCTGGCGGAGGATCGCCTGGTCGGCGATGGCTTCGAGCGCCTCGCGCTCGAAGTCCAGCTCGACACCGTCGAGTTCGAACAGGCGCTGGTACTGCTTCACCAGCGCGTTGCGCGGCTCGATCAGGATCTGGAGCAGTGCCTCGCGGTCCAGGTTGTGGACCGAGGTCAGCACGGGCAGACGGCCGATGAACTCGGGGATCATCCCGAACTTCACCAGGTCCTCCGGCATGACCTCCTGGAACTGGTCGCTGGCCTGGATCTCCAGCTTGGAGCGGATCGTCGCGCCGAAGCCGATGCCCTTGGCGCCGGCCCGCGACTCGATGATCTTCTCCAGGCCCGAGAAGGCGCCGCCCACGATGAACAGCACGTTCGTCGTGTCGATCTGGATGAACTCCTGGTGCGGGTGCTTCCGTCCGCCCTGCGGCGGGACGGAGGCGGTGGTGCCCTCCAGGATCTTCAGCAGGGCCTGCTGGACGCCCTCGCCGGACACATCGCGGGTGATCGACGGGTTCTCGCTCTTGCGGGCGACCTTGTCGATCTCGTCGATGTAGATGATCCCCGTCTCGGCCTTCTTGACGTCGTAGTCAGCGGCCTGGATCAGCTTCAGCAGGATGTTCTCGACGTCCTCGCCGACATAGCCGGCCTCCGTCAGCGCCGTCGCGTCAGCGATGGCGAACGGGACGTTGAGCATGCGGGCCAGCGTCTGCGCGAGGAGCGTCTTGCCGGAGCCCGTGGGGCCCAGCAGCAAGATGTTGGACTTGGCGAGCTCGATCGCGTCGTCGCGATTCGCGCCGCCGCCGTTCTCGCCGGCCTGGACCCGCTTGTAGTGGTTGTACACAGCGACCGAGAGGGCCTTCTTCGCGGGCTCCTGCCCGACGACGTACCCCTCGAGGAACTCGTAGATCTCGCGCGGCTTGGGGAGCTCCTCCCACCGCACCTCGGAGGTCTCTGCGAGCTCCTCCTCGATGATCTCGTTGCAGAGATCGATGCACTCGTCGCAGATGTACACACCGGGTCCCGCGATGAGCTTCTTCACCTGCTTCTGGCTCTTTCCGCAGAACGAGCACTTGAGCAGGTCGCCGCCATCACCGATGCGTGCCACGAGGTGCTTCCCCTTCGCCTGGGAGCAGCCTGGTTCAGCGGCTCCTGGTGCCTCTATCCGACGGTACCTTGCCTGGCCCCCCGTTCGGGCCCCCCTTGGCACGGTTCACACGGCCGGGGCCGTGCTGGTGGAATGTGCCAAGGGGAAAGACCGACGTCAGACGGACGCGCCTGCTGTGGTCTTACGGGTGGAGACAATCTGGTCCACCAGACCGTACGCGAGTGCGTCGTCGGCGGTAAGGATCTTGTCGCGCTCGATGTCCTCGCTGATCTTCTCCAGCGGGGTGGTGGAGTGCTTGGCCAGCATCTCCTCGAGCTGGGTGCGCATCCGCAGGATCTCGTTGGCCGCGATCTCCAGGTCGGAGAGCTGCTCACGGCCGGTCTGCGAGGACGGCTGGTGGATGAGCACACGGGCGTGCGGGAGCGCCATGCGCTTGCCCGGGGTGCCCGCGGCCAGCAGGACGGCGGCGGCGGAGGCGGCCTGGCCCATGCAGACCGTCTGGATGTCCGGCTTCACGAACTGCATCGTGTCGTAGATCGCGGTGAGCGCGGTGAACGAGCCGCCGGGGCTGTTGATGTAGATCGAGATGTCGCGGTCCGGGTCCATCGACTCCAGGCACAGCAGCTGCGCCATGACGTCGTTGGCCGAGGCGTCGTCGATCTGGACGCCGAGGAAGATCACGCGCTCCTCGAAGAGCTTCGCGTACGGGTCGTACTCACGCACACCCTGCGAGGTGCGCTCCACGAAGCGCGGGACGACGTAGCGGTTGTCCACCTGCGGGCCGGTGTAGAGGCCGCTCGCGGAGGCGCCGGAGAAGTTGTTCATGTGGGTGTTCACCATCCTGGTGGCGTTCATATGGGCTGGAGGTCTCGGCGTACGAGAGGGTGCGGGGTGGTGCACGCCCGGATCAGGCGCCGGTGCCGCCGCCGCCCGGGATGCCCGACGCGACCGAGATGATCTCGTCGATGAGGCCGTACTCCTTGGCCTCCTCGGCGGTGTACCAGCGGTCGCGGTCGCCGTCGCGGATGATCGTCTCCACGGTCTGACCGGAGTGGTGGGCGGTGATCTCGGCCATCCGCGTCTTCGTACGGAGCAGGTACTGCGCCTGGATCTTGATGTCCGATGCGGTACCGCCGATGCCGGCCGAACCCTGGTGCATCAGGATGTCGGTGTTCGGGAGCGCGAAGCGCTTGCCCGCGGTGCCACCGGTGAGCAGGAACTGGCCCATCGAGGCCGCCATGCCCATACCGATGGTGACCACGTCGTTCGGGATGTACTGCATGGTGTCGTAGACCGCCATGCCGGCCGTCACCGAGCCGCCGGGGCTGTTGATGTAGAGGTAGATGTCCTTGTCGGGTTCTGCGGCAAGGAGCAGGAGCTGTGCGGTGATCTTGTTGGCGATGTCATCGTCGACCTGCTGACCGAGGAAGATGATGCGTTCGCCGAGCAGTCGGCTGTAGACCTGGTCACCGAGGCCTCCACCGAGGGACGGCTCTCCGGCGGCGTAGGGCATCAGATTCGTCACGTATCCACCTGCTCGTCTCTGACGGCTCCGGCCGTCTCAGCGTCTTCGTACCGGGTGGGCCGGGACTACCCGACCCTTCCTCTTCATGGACCCTAACGCGCAGGTGGGACAACGCCATCCCGCTTCCCCAACTGTTCGCTGGGAGCGCAAGGTAAGCAGTCCGCACAAGGGTTCCCGGGCGAGTCCCCGGGCGCGGGCCGATACGACGA
>NZ_JBHWZS010000520.1:0-3072 GCF_042728155.1 Streptomyces sp. NPDC060209 | reverse complement strand
GGGCCGGAGATCCCTAGGCGTCGGTGCGGATGACCACGGCGAGGGTGCGTGGGCCGTGTACGCCCTCCACGCGCTCCAGTTCGATGTCGGACGTGGCCGACGGACCGCTGATCAGGGTCGTCGGCCTCTCCGGCACCAGTCGGGCCACGGCTTCCGGCACGCCTGCCACGACCGAGGACAGATCGACGACGCACACATGCAGGTCGGGGACGAGGGACAGGGCACGCCGGCCCTGGTCGGGCGATCCGTCCAGGAAGATCGTGCCGGTCTCCGCGCAGCTGACGGCGGAGGCCGTCACCACGCCGTCCAGCGCGTCGAGGCTCGGTGCGGGGATGTCCGCCGAGTCCCGCTGGACCTCGCCTTCGTAGGCACCGAGCCACTGCTCGTCCAGCCCGTCCGGGACGCCGATCCGCCGGGCGCCGCGCTCACGCAGGATCCCGCCGATCACTTCGGCCGTACGGTCACCGGTGCAGGGGTGGACCGTCGCCTTGTAGTCGACCAGCCGGTCGGTCAGGAGCGCCAGGCGTTCGCCGTCCGGAAGGGTCCGGCCGGTGCGGTAGGAGCGGGGGATCGCGGTGTCGGGGGTGGGTGCGAGGGCCAGTGCGTCCCTGATCCTGCCGAGCACCGTGTCGCGTGCGATGGGGGTGGTCACCGGTCCTCCTCAGGACTTCCGGGGGCGCGCCCTGCGCCCTCCTCGGCTGCGGCCCGCATCGTCGCCGCGCCCTCGGCCGATGCCAGCCAGGAGCGGAAGGACTGCTTGGGCGGGGCCGCGGTGTCGCGGCTGTCGCTCCAGCCGCTGAGCGGGGCGGGCATGTGCGAGATGGTGCCGTCGCGTCCGCCGACGACCCTGCCGAGGGAGGCCGCCTTCTGCGCCGCGGTGAAGAGCTTCGGACTCTTCATGACGGCGGCCGCGGCCTTCATGGCGAGCTTCTCCGCGGTGGTTCCGGACTGCTCGGTGTGCTGGTGGCGCAGTTCGACGAGCATCGAGGGGATGTCGATCTTCACGGGGCAGGCGTCGAAGCACGCGCCGCACAGGCTGGAGGCGTACGGCAGCGAGCTGTTCGGGTCGTTCTTCGCCGCGTGCATCCCGGCGAGCTGCGGAGTGAGGACCGCGCCGATGGGGCCGGGGTACGTCGATCCGTAGGCGTGGCCGCCGGCCCGTTCGTACACGGGGCAGACGTTGAGGCAGGCCGAGCAGCGGATGCAGTTGAGCGCCTCGCGGCCGATCGCGTCGGCGAGCGCGGCTGTGCGGCCGTTGTCGAGGAGGATCAGGTGGAAGTCCTGTGGTCCGTCCCCCGGGGTCACCCCGGTCCACATCGAGGTGTACGGGTTCATCCGCTCGCCGGTCGAGGAGCGGGGCAGCAACTGGAGGAAGACCTCCAGGTCCTGATAGCGCGGCAGGACCTTCTCGATGCCCATCACCGTGATGAGGGTGTCCGGCAGGGTAAGGCACATCCGGCCGTTGCCCTCCGACTCGACGACGGTGAGGGTGCCCGTCTCGGCGATACCGAAGTTGGCGCCCGAGACGGCCACCTTCGTCGTCATGAACTTCTCACGCAGATAGGCGCGGGCCGCGGCGGCGAGGTGCGCGGGCACGTTGTCGAGATCCGGGTCGACGCCGGGGATCTCGTCGAGGAAGATCTGCCGGATCTCGTCGCGGTTGCGGTGGATCGCGGGCACCAGGATGTGCGAGGGCTTGTCGTCGGCCAGTTGCACGATGAGCTCGGCCAGGTCGGTCTCGTACGGGGTGATGCCGGCCGCTTCGAGGTGTTCGTTGAGGCCGATCTCCTGGGTGGCCATCGACTTGACCTTGATGACGTCGCTGCTGCCGGTCGCCCTGATCAGCCGGGTGACGATCTCGTTGGCCTCGACGCCGTCGCGCGCCCAGTGGACGGTGCCGCCGCGCTCGGTGACCTTCTGCTCCAGCTGTTCCAGGAGTTCGGGAAGCCGGTTCATCGTGTCGGTCTTGATGGCCGATCCGGCGTCGCGCAGGTGCTCCCAGTCCGGGAGTTCACCGGTGACGTTGAGGCGCTTGGTCCGGATGGTGCGGGTTGCCCTGCCGAGGTTGCGGCGCAGCTGGTCGTTGCGCAGTTCGTCGTGGGCCGCCTCGGGGAACTTCCGGTCGCCGCGCAGATTTCCCGTTCCGTACGGGGAGCGGGGCGGGGTGGCGGGCATGCCGAGGAACGTGCTCATCGGGCGGCCTCCACCAGGGCGTACGGCGCGGTGCGGGTGGATCCGAGGATCTGGGCGAGATGCAGCGTGCGCGTACCGGACCTGATGCGGGAGAGCCCGCCGCCGATGTGCATCAGGCAGGAGGAGTCCCCGGCGGAGCACACATCGGCCTTCGTCTCGGAGATGTTGCGCATCTTGTCCTGGAGCATCGCCGTGGAGGTCTCGGCGTTCTTGACCGCGAAGGTGCCGCCGAAGCCGCAGCACGAGTCGGCCTCGGGAAGCTCGACCAGGTCGATCTCCTCGACGGCGCGCAGAAGCTTCAGCGGCTTGTCGCCGACCCGGAGCATGCGCAGGGAGTGGCAGGTGGGGTGGTAGGTCACACGGTGCGGGAAATACGCGCCGACCTGCGTGACGCCGAGGACGTCGACGAGGAGTTCGGAGAGCTCGTACGTCTTGGCCTTGACCGTGGCGACCCCGGCGCGCAGCGCGGCGTCCCCGTAGCGGTCGGCGACGATCTCGTGCTGGTGGCGGACCGAGCCGGCGCACGACCCCGACGGCATCACTACGGCGTCGATCGAGGGGTCCCCGAACTGTTCGGCGAAATTGCGCACCAGTGGGACGGGTTCCCGCTGGTAGCCGGTGTTGACGTGCATCTGGCCGCAGCAGGTCTGGTCCGGTGGGAAGACCACCTCGTGGCCCAGGCGGGCGAGCAGCACCGCGGTGGATCTCACCGCCTCCGGGAAGAGGGTGTCTCCCAGACAGGTGGCGAAGAGTCCGATACGCATGGGGCCTCCCCGGTTGTTTATGGTCCGACCATACTAGCCTCGGTCCGAATGGGGAAGCGTGCGGGCACACCCGGTGGAGGAAAACGGAACGGGAGCGGGGAGGGTGCGCGTGCAC
>NZ_JBHWZS010000519.1:0-3119 GCF_042728155.1 Streptomyces sp. NPDC060209 | reverse complement strand
GTGCCCCGGCACCGTCCGCCGGGGCGCCCCCGCAGGTGATCGTGATCCTCACGGACCAGCAGCGCTGGGACACGGCGGGCGTGCACGGCAACCGGGCGGGCGTGACCCCCGAGTTCGACAGGATCGCCCGCGAGGGGACCCTGTTCGAGCAGGCGATCACGCCCAACCCCGTGTGCGCTCCCGCCCGTTCCGCCCTGCAGACCGGCCGCTTCCCCACCGCGTCCGGCGTGTTCCGCAACGGGCTGCCACTCCCCGGGGACGTTCCCACCCTGGCCGGGGCGTTCGCCGGGGCCGGATACACGACGGGCTACATCGGCAAGTGGCACCTCGCTGGAGAGGACGGCCCGGACGGCCCCGTCCCGCCCGAGCGGCGGGGCGGTTACGAGAAATGGCTCGCTTCGGACCGTCTCGAGTTCACCTCGGACGCCTACCGCACGGTGGTGTACGACGAGGACGGGGAACCGGTCCGTCTTCCGGGGTACCGCTCGGACGCCCTGATCGACGCCGCGATCCGCTTCGTGGCCGACCACCACGACCGCCCCTACCTGCTCTTCGTCTCCCTGCTGGAGCCCCACCACCAGAACCCCACCGACGATTACCCCGCGCCCACGGGCTACCGCGAGCGCTACGAGGGCGTCTGGCTGCCGCCGGACCTGGCGGCGCTCGCACCGGGCGCCCCGCAGGGCGGCGCACACCGTCATCTCGCGGGCTACCTCGGCCAGGTCAAGCGGGTCGACGAGGGGGTGGGACGGCTGCGCGACGCGCTCCGGAGTCTCGGCACCGAGGACAGCACGGTGCTGGCGTGGACGGCGGATCACGGCTCCCATTTCCGTACCCGCAACAACGAGTACAAGCGCTCGGCCCATGAGTCGTCCGTCCGGGTGCCGCTGGCGCTCACCGGCCCCGGCTTCACCGGCGGCGGGCTCGTCCGGCGGCCGGTCGGCACGGTGGACCTGATGCCCACCCTGCTGGAGGCCGCGGGCATCGCCGTACCGGACGGCGTCCAGGGCCGGTCCCTGCTGCCACTGACCGGCGGCGGTCATGACCCCGGCCGGGCGGGGTCCGTCCTCGTCCAAATCAGTGAGGACCGGGTCGGCCGCGCGGTACGCACCTCGCGGTGGAAGTACGCGGTGGAGGCGCCGGGAGCCGACGCCTGGAACGAGCCGGACGCGGAGCACTACACGGAAACCGAGCTGTACGACCTGGCGGCCGACCCCTACGAGCTGGACAACCTCGCGGGACTCGCCTCGCACCGGGCGGTCGCCGACGAGCTGCGTGCGGAACTGCTGGAGTGGCTGGAGCGGATCGAAGGCGTGAAGCCCGTGGTCGAGCCGGCCGCTCCGCGCGCGGCCGGACAGCGCCGCGCGGAGCCGTTCCCTGCCGGGGCGCCGTGGGAGGGGGTGCGGTTCGGACACCGGCCCGCGCCCTGACGGGGAGTGCACGCCCCTGACTGGGAGTGCACGCCCTGACGGGGAGTGCATCGGGCATGACTTTCCGGCCAAAACACATCAACTCGACCGGTCCGGGTCCACGGGCGGCACCGATTGCTTGATCAAAATCTGGTGCGGTTAACATATGAGCACCGCCTAGCTCGAAAGATGGACTTGTGACTGCCACCGAGGACTCGTTCACCAATTGGAAGACCCGTGAGGAGATCGCGGAGTCGATGATCCCGATCATCGGGAAGCTGCACCGGGAGCGGGACGTCACGATCCTGCTCCACAGCCGCTCCCTGGTGAACAAGTCGGTGGTCAGCATCCTCAAGACCCACCGGTTCGCCCGGCAGATAGCCGGCGAGGAGCTCTCGGTCACCGAGACGCTGCCGTTCCTGCACGCTCTCACCGAGCTCGACCTCGGTCCGTCGCAGATCGACCTCGGCATGCTCGCCGCGACGTACCGGACCGACGACCGCGGCCTGTCGGTGAGCGACTTCACCGCCGAGGCCGTGGCCGGCGCGACGGGCGCCAACAAGACGGAGCGCCGCGAGGCGCGCGACGTGGTCCTCTACGGCTTCGGCCGCATCGGCCGCCTCCTGGCCCGTCTGCTCATCGAGAAGACCGGCTCCGGCAACGGTCTGCGGCTGCGCGCCATCGTCGTACGCCAGGGCGCCGGGCAGGACATCGTGAAGCGCGCCTCGTTGCTGCGCCGCGACTCCATCCACGGCCAGTTCCAGGGCACGATCACCGTGGACGAGGCGAACAGCAGGATCATCGCCAACGGCAACGAGATCCAGGTGATCTACTCCGACGACCCGACGGCGGTGGACTACACGGCGCACGGCATCAAGGACGCCATCCTCATCGACAACACGGGCCGCTGGCGCGACCGCGAGGGCCTGTCCAAGCACCTCCGGCCCGGCATCGCGAAGGTTGTCCTGACCGCGCCAGGCAAGGGCGACGTCCCCAACATCGTGCACGGCGTCAACCAGGACATGATCAAGCCGGACGAGCAGATCATCTCCTGCGCCTCCTGCACCACCAACGCGATCGTCCCGCCGCTGAAGGCGATGGCGGACGAGTACGGCGTGCTGCGCGGCCACGTGGAGACCGTCCACTCGTTCACCAACGACCAGAACCTGCTGGACAATTACCACAACTCCGACCGCCGCGGCCGGTCTGCGCCGCTCAACATGGTCATCACCGAGACGGGTGCCGCGTCCGCCGTGACCAAGGCGCTGCCCGACCTCGATGCGAAGATCACCGGCAGCTCGATCCGCGTCCCTGTGCCGGACGTCTCGATCGCGATCCTGAACCTGCAGCTCGCGCGAGGCACCAACCGCGAGGAGGTCCTCGACTACCTCCGTAACGTGTCGCTGACCTCGCCGCTCAGGCGCCAGATCGACTTCATCACCGCTCCCGACGCGGTCTCGAGCGACTTCATCGGCTCTCGTCACGCCTCGATCGTCGACGCCGGCGCCACCAAGGTCGAGGGCGACAACGCGATCCTCTACCTCTGGTACGACAACGAGTTCGGCTACTCCTCCCAGGTCATCCGGGTGGTCCAGCACGTCTCCGGAGTCGAGTACCCGACCTACCCGGCACCGGCAGCCTGATTTTCCGGCCGGCCCGCCCGGCCCCGCTGCCCGATTCCTCCGGCCGGCGGCTCCCCGCACAGGGAGC